>DALYUA010000415.1:0-3289 GCA_031993245.1 Buttiauxella sp.
GGGGAGTGAATTACTTACAAGGTTACTATTTCAGCCGTCCGCTGACGCTGACGCAGCTCTTAAGCTGGAGTCAGTCGCAGGAAGGCTATAATTTTTTGAAAGAGATCCATTAATTTCACAATCATCGCCGCCTGACTTATGATTTACCATCATGGTGTTATAAAGCGGTGGGATGTTGGCCTGTTTATCGTTTCGGGAATGAAACGATCGCGGTTGCCCCCTTCAACAAGGACTGAGCGAATTGATGCTTGCGCGCGCGGTTATTTTACTTTGCCTTAGCCTGTTTGCTGTCGGGAGTCAGGCGGAAAACATCAAAGAAAGCTACTCCTTTGCCGTATTAGGAGAGCCTAAATACGCCATCAATTTCACCCAGTTCGATTACGTAAATGCTGCGGCCCCGAAGGGCGGTAATATCACGCTCTCCGCGATTGGCACCTTTGATAACTTCAATCGTTACGCGCTACGCGGCAATCCCGGCGTGCGCACGGAAACGCTTTACGATCCGTTGTTTACCACCTCAGATGACGAACCTGGCAGCTATTACCCACTCGTGGGGGAAATGGCACGCTACCCGGAAAACTTCGCCTGGGCTGAGATAGAAATTAATCCCCGCGCGCGCTTTCATGACGGTTCCAGCATTACTGCCGAAGATGTAGCTTTCACCTTTAATAAGTTTATGACCGAAGGCGTACCGCAGTTCCGGCTGATCTACAAAGGCGCCAAAGTCAAAGCCATCGCCCCGCTGACGGTGCGCATCGAACTGGCCCAGCCGAGCAAAGAGCGCATGCTGGGCTTATTCTCCCTGCCGGTGTTTCCGCAAAAATTCTGGCAGAATCACAAGCTGAGCGACCCGCTTTCCACGCCGCCGCTGGCGAGCGGCCCATATAAAATCACCGCCTGGCGTATGGGGCAGTACATTACCTATTCACGGGTTCGCGATTACTGGGCCGCAAATCTGCCGGTCAACCGCGGACGCTGGAATTTTGATTCTATCCGCTACGACTATTATCTGGACGATAACGTCGCCTTTGAGGCTTTCAAAGCCGGAGCCTTTGATTTCCGGGCCGAAAGCTCGGCCAAAAACTGGGCTACGCGCTATACCGGTAAGAACTTTGCTAATCACTTCATCGTCAAAGAAGAGCAGGAAAATAATGCCGCTCAGGATACTCGCTGGCTGGCGTTCAATATCCAGCGCCCGATATTCGCCGATCGCAAAGTTCGTGAAGCCGTTGGGCTGGCGTTTGATTTCGAGTGGATGAATAAGGCCCTGTTTTACGGCGCTTACAGTCGTGCAAACAGCTACTTCCAGAACACTGAATATGCGGCACGATCTTATCCGGATGCCGATGAACTCACGCTGCTTGCGCCGCTGAAAAAGGATCTGCCGCCGGAAGTGTTCACCACAATCTACAACCCGCCAAAATCCAGCGGTGACGGCTTTGACCGCGTTAACCTGTTAAAAGCGCTGACGCTGCTTAAAGAAGCCGGATGGGAGTTAAAAAACCAGAAGCTGGTTAACCTCAAAACCGGTAAGCCCTTCACTTTTGAACTGCTAATAGGCACAACCGGTAATACCCAGTGGGTGCTGCCGTTCCAGCATAATCTGCAGCGGCTGGGCATGACGATGGAAATCCGCCAGGTCGATAATTCGCAGCTTACCAACCGCCTGCGCAGCCGTGATTACGATATGATGCCAACCCTCTACAGCGCCATGCCTTATCCAAGCGCCGATGTACAGATTGCCTGGGCCTCGGAGTACGTTGATTCCACCTACAATGCGCCCGGCGTCAAAAGCCCGGTGGTGGATAAGCTGGTGAATCAGATAATCGCCAATCAGGGTGATAAGAAAAAGCTGCTGCCGCTGGGCCGGGCGCTTGACCGCGTTCTCACCTGGAATTTTTATATGATCCCCATGTGGTACATGTCGGCAGACCGTTTCGCCTGGTGGAGTAAATTCTCCAAACCTGCGATCCACCCGCTATACACTTCCGGGTTCGATACCTGGTGGTATGACGTTAACAAAGCCGCGCAGCTGCCAGAGCTGCGACGTTAAGGGAAATCCGTGGGAAGCTACCTGCTCAGGCGTTTATTGCTCATCATCCCGACTTTGTGGGCGATCATCACCATCAACTTTTTTATCGTGCAAATCGCGCCCGGCGGCCCGGTGGATCAGGCTATCGCCAATATTCAATTTGGACACGGTTCGGGGATACCCGGCGTCAGCGCTGATGCGATGGGCAGCGGCCATGCACGAGTCGGCGTAGGCAACGGCACGGATAATCAGTATCGCGGCTCTCGCGGGCTGGACCCGGAGGTGATCGCTGAAATCACTCACCGCTATGGCTTCGATAAGCCTCTTCACGAGCGCTATTTCAAAATGCTGTGGGATTATGTGCGTTTTGATTTTGGCGACAGCCTGTTTCGCAGCGCCTCCGTGCTGCATCTGATCAAAGAAAGCCTGCCGGTGTCCATCTCCCTTGGCCTGTGGAGCACGCTGATTATCTATCTGGTTTCGGTGCCGCTTGGGATCCGCAAAGCCGTCAGCAACGGCAGCAGCTTTGATATCTGGAGCAGCACTTTCATTATTATCGGCTACGCTATCCCGGCATTTTTATTCGCGATTTTACTCATTGTGCTGTTTGCCGGAGGAAGCTATCTGGACTGGTTCCCGCTGCGCGGTCTGGTATCGACAAACTTTGATTCGTTGCCCTGGTACGAAAAGGTGACCGATTATCTCTGGCACATCACGCTGCCGGTGCTCGCCACGGTAGTTGGCGGCTTTGCCACGCTGACGATGCTGACTAAAAATTCCTTTCTGGATGAAATCCGCAAGCAGTACGTGGTAACGGCCCGCGCAAAGGGACTGGAAGAAAAGAAAATTCTCTATCGCCACGTGTTCCGCAATGCCATGTTGCTGGTGATTGCCGGTTTTCCGGCCACTTTTATCAGCATGTTCTTTACCGGTTCGGTACTGATTGAGGTTATCTTCTCGCTCAACGGGCTTGGCCTGCTGGGCTATGACTCAACCCTGTCGCGCGATTACCCGGTGATGTTCGGCACGCTTTATATTTTCACCCTGATTGGCCTGCTACTGAATATTCTCAGCGATATCACCTATACCTTTGTGGACCCACGTATCGACTTTGAGGGGCGCGGATGAGCCGTTTAAGCCCGATGAACCAGGCCCGCTGGGCGCGCTTTCGCCAGAACCGACGCGGTTACTGGTCCCTGTGGATTTTCGCCATTTTATTTGTTCTTAGCCTGGGCTCAGAGCTGGTTGCCAACGATC
>DALYUA010000416.1:0-3289 GCA_031993245.1 Buttiauxella sp.
GGTTCGTTGTAGAACATGATGAGTTTGAAGTTCTGATTCTCCGCCGCTGTCTGACGCAGCTTATGCTTCATCGCCTGGACTTTTCCGTTACGGGCGCCGTGAACAAAGACCAAAGACCGCTGCTCCGGAGACTGCAATACCCGCTTAAGCATACTGATCATGGGCGTCAGCCCCACGCCGCCGCTGATCAGCACAACCGGATTAGTCGCGTTAACGTTGATATAGAAGTTGCCGTAAGGCGGGGCAAGTTTAATGCTGTCCCCGACGTTGACATGATTATGCAGCAGGTTGGAGACGTATCCTGGCGGCTGGACATCGTTTCCATCCTCACGCTTCACTGAGATACGGTATGTGCGTCCGTTTGGCGCGTCGGAAAGGCTGTACTGTCGGATCTGCTGCACGCCCAGATCCGGCACCTGCACCGCCACGCTGGTATACTGGCCGGGTTCGAAGCTGGCTACCGGCAGACCATCCTCCGGCTCCATCACGAAAGAAGTGATCACATCGCTTTCTGGATTCTTTTCACGAACGATAAATGTGCGCCAGCCATTCCAGCCGCCGGGCGCAGCTGCACTGACTCGATAGAGTTCGTGCTCCATGCCCATGAGAACGCCAGCTAACTGCCCGTATGCTTCTCCCCACGCGTTCAGGATGTCATCGGTCGCGGCATCGCCAAGCACTTCTTTAATAGCACCAAGCAGATGCTCACCGACGATGGGATATTGATCGGGCTGTACGCCAAGGCTGGTGTGCTTGTTGGCGATGTTTTCCAGCAGCGCGTTCAGGCTTAGGGGATCGTCAATATTGGCGGCATAGGCATAGACCGCACGGGCCAGGGCTTCCTGCTGCTGCCCTTTCTGCTGATGGGCCATATTGAAGACATTTTTCAGTTCAGGGTGAGCCTGCAACAAATTCTGGTAAAAGCGGGTGACGATTTCTTTACCGTGTTCCGCAAGCACCGGTACCGTAGCTTTAATAATATCTTTGGTTTGCTCAGTCATCATACGATATTCCTCCCGAAGCCTTCTGTTAATCACTTAAAACTAGCAGTACATCTGCCCTGTGGCTAACCGGGAGTCTGCTCTGACGTGCGGCTGCGGTAGAAATCTGCTTATCTTCAGGCAATCGGCTCTGTTAACTCTGGTCCCTGGTTTTTGACGTTGCCCACGGCGCGTGTAACCGGGTGCCAGGCAAATGCTTCTGACGCTACAGCACCCTCAGCAGCAATTTCCTCGGCCTCCTTGCCGCCTTTATCCTGCCTCATCCATTCGCGCGCTGCTTCCGGTGAGAGAACAAGAGGACGTCTGTCGTGGATATCGATCAGCCCCTTATCTGCCGCGCCCGTCACAATCAAAAAACCTTCGGCGTCATCCCCACGTTCAAATGGCGTGCTGCCTATCGCCGCCATGAAAATTGGCTGGCCATCTGACCGGTGAATAAAATAGGGCTGTTTCTTATCGCCTTGTTTTTTCCATTCATACCAGCCGTCAGCAAAGACGATAGCGCGACCGTGCTGCCAGAGGTTTTTAAACATTCTGCTGGTGGCCGCGGTTTCAACCCGGGCGTTGATTAACGGTGGCTTATCCCACCATCCTGGCGCATATCCCCAGAAGACCGGATCCAGGCGCAGCTCTTCGTCCCGCTCGCTCAGCAGCAAAACTTTTGTGCCGGGCGCCACGTTGTAGCGCCCAATCGGTTCGGGGTCGTAGGGTATATCCCGTTCAGCCTCATCAGCCAGATAAGTAAGATACTCTTCGCGAGTTTGAGCCTGGGCAAAGCGTCCGCACATGGTCACCTCCTGAGTAATACAGGAAGTATAGCTTCTGTATGAATTAATTTATTTATAGATAAATCATGTAATTAACTTATTCCTCAATCCGCAGCCCGTAGGTTTTAAACTTCTCAAGTACGATAGCTATTTCTTCGTCATCAAGCACCGGCACGGGATCGACAATCGCTAAAGTCGTCAGATACAGCCGCGCCAGCACCTCCACTTCCTGAGCCAGCCACAGCGCTTTTTGCAGATTTTCTTCACAGGCAATCAGGCCATGATGCTGTAAAAGCGTGGCCTTACGATCTTTCATGGCGATGGCGACATACTCAGAAAGCTGTCGGGTGCCGAAGGTCGCGTAAGGCGCGCACGGAATACTGTTGCCGCCGCCTGCGGCAATCATGTAATGGATGGCGGGAATAGGGCGATTGAGGATCGAAACCGCCGTGCAGTGGACGGCATGGTTATGCACCACAGCACCGGCATCCGGACGCGTATGGTAAACCGCCTGGTGGAAGCGCCATTCGCTGGAGGGAATTTTCCCTGCTTCGTGCTGGCCATCCGCATCAATATAAACGATATGGTCTTCGGTTAAATTTTCATAGGGAACGCCGGTCGGGGTAATAAGCATGCCGCCGTTAAAACGAACGCTGACGTTACCGGCGGTGCCCTGGTTTAACCCCATTCGGGTCATTTCAAGACAGGTCGCAATAATTTCTCGGGCCAGTTTTACTCTTTCCATTTTTCTTCTCCAGAATGGGCAAAGCGGAATAACGAAAACAGGAATTCACTGAATCCTTAAAAAGGATCCACATAATCGGATGTAAAAATTCGCCGCGCGAGGCGGCAAAATAATCAGGAAATAGCGCTACGTTTTATTAGTTTCATCGTCACCTTTTCCGTGCGCTGAACCGGGAGTCCCTCTATCGCCTGCTGCATTAATTCGAATGCTTTTTCAGCCCAGGCAGCTTCATCCTGCTGCATCGACCAGACGTTATTGGATAAAAATCCCAGCATGGGATGTTCATCAAAGGTGCCGATATTAATCGAGTGCGGAATATTGCCGCAGTGCTCGCGAATGACTTTTATGGCACCCTCCAGCATCGGCAGCGAGGAGGCAATAAACGCCTGCGGCACGCCTTCTCTGGCTATCAGACGTCGCATCAGCCCGGCGCCGCCTTCCGGCGTGTTGTCATGCGCTTCTTCAACCCAAACCCGATCCTCCCTTTGCCTTTGCTGTAGCGCATGGAGGTAGCCCTGCAAACGGTCATGAATACTTGGCAGGGCAGTATCGCCTACCAGAAACCACAGCGGGGTTTGCCCGGCATCCAGCATTGATTCGGTCAGCGTGACGGCGCCGGCAAAGTTATCGGATTCCACCAGAGCGTTATCAGTGAATTTAAAATCACGATCGAGCAGCACCAGCGGTTTCTTTACCTGGCGCAGATGGTGCTGCTGATTTTCAAGGGTTGCAGGCGTAATAAACAGGCCGTCGACATTACGGGCAATCAGCGCTTT
>DALYUA010000417.1:0-3280 GCA_031993245.1 Buttiauxella sp.
CAACCATATCCAGACGAAAATCCGGCACGATATTCTGACTCATACATTCTCCTCCATGGTCTGGTTTAAGAGGGCATCTTTACGCCTGAAAAAGCGATTCTCCCAACCGACGAGCATCAGGAAGGCGGCCAGCAGCATCAAATAAGTGACCAACAATCCGCCCAGCGGACCAAAGGTGTTTAACAGGTTAATTTTATCCCAGCTGGTGGCGAGCGCAGGAGAGAGATCGTCCCAGTAATAAGCAAGAATAGTCGAGCCGATAACATTCCCCAGCCCGACCCACCAGTAATGTACCTGGCCTTCAACGGCGCGGTACATCCAGCCGGTCTCGCAGCCGCCCGCTAATACGATGCCAAACCCAAACAGCAGGCCGCCTAATACTGCATTCGGACCGGCCCACATGATTTTTGCTTCCACGCCGAGCTGCACATAGCTGAAGATGCCGATGGCGCTTACGGCCATGCCGAAAATAATGGCTTTTGCCATGTGCGTGCGGCCTGTGATCCACATATCACGAAAAGCTGAGGTAAAGCAGATTTGCGCGCGTTCAATAAGCAGGCCAAAACCTACGCCAAACAGCATCGCCATCCCGAGCTTTGGCTGATTTATGGCGGTCAGCCCGGCCCAGCCCAGCATGCCGATAAACACCAGCATTCCGATACGGAAGCGACGTTTCGCCCGATCGGGCTTCTGCGTTAATGGCGAGGCGGCGGAGACTTTCTGCAGCTTAACCGGAATACGGAACATCGGTAACAGCGTGAAGCGTGCGCCAAACCATGAGCCCAGCGCCGTTGCCAGCGCAAAGAACCAGGCATGGAGCGAGAACTGAGGGATGCCGGTGAAAAACGCCGCCAGGTTGCAGCCCATCGCCAGACGCGCGCCAAACCCGGCGATAATTCCACCCGCTACCGCCTGAATAATACGGATGCGGTGTTGCGGCATGCGCAGCTTAACGTTATTGGCCCAGAGCGCTGCGGCAAAGCAGCCGCCAAACATGCCGATAATCATCATGCCGTCGATACGCGTCAGCGGGTTGCCGTCCAGATGAATGAGTTTGTAGTAACCCCACTCTTCGGCGTGCACGCCCATTAGCTGCAGCAGTTGCCCGCCCCAGCGGGTAAATTCCCCCGTCACGGCCCAGAAGGTGCCGGTAATGCCGAAATAGTAGGTGGAAAGGATACCGGCGGCGATAACCGCAGGCATCGGTGCCCAAAATTTGATGAGATACTGTTGTTTAAAATGGTGCCAGGACATGTGCCGCCTCTGAACTCAGAAGGTGTTAACTGCTTTAAGAGGCTGGAATATAATCCCTTTTTTCTTTCTCCAAAACCTCTCCAAAACCATTCTCCAAAATACCTCGCCTTTTTATGACGCCTATCAAATTACTAGTCTGATCCATTCCTTCCCGCGATCGTCGTTATATCGGTCAGTTGTAGTCTGCGTTTTGTGACCCAGCAATATTTTTGTATCGATTCCTTGCGCACGATAAAGGCGCTCGGCGAGAGAGCGCTGCTCATGAAATGTTGTTGGAGTTTTCCCCTCAGGAGGAACTATTCCTGCTGCATCACGCGCGGCACCAAACTCCTTTGTTAAAGTATCCAGGCTTACCGGTCTTCCGGTATTTTTCCTGGTACCATGCACAAGATATTTACTCACGAATCTGTCCCTGCATTTACGCACGACATCTTCTACGGTCAAGCAGATGGCATCACAGCGAAGGCTCAAGGGGATGGCGATGCGTGAACCAGTTTTAAATTGTTCAATGTGTAAATGTCCGTCCCAGATATCTGTAAATTTCATGTTTGCTATGTCTTCCCTGCGCTGACCGGTGACGAGCGCCAGAAGCATGGCGTTGTGTGTATATTTTGAGGGGGGTATTTCACGAAGAATTCTCTTCCATTCGTCCACAGATAACCTTGCCCGGGTCACTTTTACAGTAGGCTTTTTGGTAGCGTCCGGAGGGTTCCAACCCGGCGGTACTTCACCTGCATGTTGCGCCTCCTGGTAAATGTCCACCCAAACAACGCGGTTGCATAATGCGCTGCTGGCGTGGCCGGCATCCATAAACTCATCAAGCATTAAGGCAAAATCTTTTACATCCAAATCCTTCAGCGGCCTTGGACCCATGCGTACAGCTAACAACTCGGCCATCCTCTTTTTTTCTTTATAGCGAGCAAGCGAAAGCGTACCGCTGTCCAGGCTTTGTTTCTGGATCTTGTTATAACGATCAATCCAACCTCTAACGCTTATCCCGCGCTGTTTCGTTGCAACAGGGCTCTCATCCATTCGGCGAAGGTAATGATCAGCTTCGGCCGTCACGATTCGCTGATTAGCAATTTCTGCAATTTTTTCGGCTTTGTCTTTATCAGTTCCCAGTCCATGAAATTTACCCGTTACAGGATTTTTATACTGGTAATAAGTTTTGCTTGTTCTACGGTCGAAGCGGGCATATAGCCCAGGGATCGAAATACTATTTTTTCGTGGCCTTGGTGACATGATTCAGGATTCCTTTTAGAGCGTCATCGTCATCATCATGAATAACTGGCTGAATACCATTTGCGCATTTGCCCACATATTTTGCACTAGCTTCAATAAGCCACTTTCCTGCCACTTTTTCCGGCGGCGGCTGAATAAATCCCAACCTGCCGTAGTTAACGAGGCAAGGGGTAGAAAGTTTAATACTGAATCTTTTAGTGCCCCATTCAGCCAGGGGGATCATGAATTGTTCGCTCACGGTTAATTCTCCACTTAAAGCCCGGCTGCACCCGGGTTATTTTTTAAAAGCGCAGGTGCCGCAGCCGCCGCGGGCACCTTCTCGACACAAATAGCAGTAATCTACTTTTTTGGTTCACCACCCTTAGCTTGTGCGTCTGGATGGACAGGGCACGGCCACCGCAAAGAACCATCACCACTTGGGCATGTGCAATGCTGATCATAATGGGCAGCCTGCGGCGGTGCGGCGTATAACTTAATAACGCGACGTTCGTCAGCATGTGGCGTGATTGGATTAGCTTTGAACAAATAGCCGCAACCACCCCTTTCTACATCGCGTAATTCTTCCGCGTCTGTCCACGCTACCGGCTCCTTGCTGGCCTTCCTGTACGCCAGTAGCTCGCGGGCCATAGCCGATACCTCTTCAGCGACATGCCCGCCATCGGTTTTGCTGTTAGCGTAAAATCTTACTTTTGATTCGCTAAGTTTAAGTCGCAGCCGCTCATTGCTTATATTGCTCATAAAGCCTCCTGTTGACTAGCTACTGGCAAGCAGTCGTAAATTTCAT
>DALYUA010000418.1:0-3272 GCA_031993245.1 Buttiauxella sp.
CGCCGTGGCGGCATTGGTGCGCGCCAGCTTCAGGTAACGAGCGCGATCGCCACGTGGTTTGGTCTGCACGTTAATGCGACGACCGGCCATCTCCGAAAGCGAATCTGCCAGCAGCGTTTTGTCCGGCAACGTGAAATCGAGCAGAATTTCTCCCGGCAGGGTTCGCATCTGGCTGCCCTGCAGATAGAACTGGCCGACAAAGGTCTCGACCACTTCCGCAAGCTCGGTGCCGCCCGGCACTTTCGGGAAATAGCTGCGGCTGCCGAGCACTTTGCCCTGGCGGATGAACAGCACGTGCACGCAGGCCATACCGTTGTCGAACGCCACGCCGATAACGTCCAGGTCGTCGCCCATATTGGAAACGAACTGCTTCTCGGTGATGCGTCGCACCGCCTGAATCTGATCCCGGATGCGCGCCGCGGCTTCAAATTCAAGGTTTTTACTCGCCTGCTCCATGCGTTCGATAAGCTGCGTCAGCACCTGGTCATCTTTGCCGGAGAGGAAAAGGCGAACGTATTCTACCTGCTGTGCGTATTCGTCTTCACTCACTAACCCCGCCACACAAGGACCGAGGCAGCGCCCAATCTGGTATTGCAGGCATGGACGGGAGCGGTTGCGATAAACATTGTTTTCACACTGGCGGATGGGGAAAACTTTTTGCAGCAGCGCAAGCGTTTCTCTTACGGCATAACCGTTAGGAAACGGCCCGAAATATTCGCCTTTAGCGTGTTTGGCGCCGCGATGCAGGGCGAGACGCGGATGCGTATCGCCGCTGAGAAAGATAAACGGATAGGACTTATCGTCACGTAGCAGCACGTTGTAGCGCGGCTGATAGAGCTTAATGTAGTTGTGTTCGAGCAGCAGCGCTTCCGTTTCGGTATGGGTGACGGTGACATCAATATGATGAATAAGCGCCACCAGCGCCTCGGTTTTCCGACTCGACAGATTGCTTCTGAAGTAGCTCGCCAGTCGTTTTTTTAAGTCTTTGGCTTTACCGACATAAATAACCGTACCGCTGGCGTCGTACATACGATAGACGCCGGGTTTGCTGGTCACGGTCTTAAGGAAGGCCTGCGAATCGAATGAATCACTCACTACTGATTAACGTCTCCGCGCTGAATAAACCATGACGAATGGCCAGATGCGTCAGCTCAACATCGCCACTGATATTTAGTTTACTGAACATGCGGTAACGGTAGCTGTTGACCGTTTTCGGGCTCAGATTAAGCTGCTCAGAGATCTCATTGACCTTCTGGCCTTTGGTTATCATCAGCATAATCTGTAATTCGCGCTCAGACAAACTGGCGAACGGGGTTTCCGTTTTTTCCGGTTCTATCTGGCTTAGCGCCATCTGCTGGGCAATATCTGAAGCGATATAGCGCTGGCCGGCATTCACTGAACGGATAGCGCTGACCACATCTTTGGGGGCCGCGCCTTTGCTCAGATAGCCTGCGGCGCCCGCCTGCATCACTTTCGCCGGCAGCGGATTTTCCGTGTGAATGGTCAGCATAATAACTTTGATGTCTGAAGAGTAACGCACGATTTTGCGCGTGGCCTCAAGGCCGCCAATGCCGGGCATATTCATGTCCATTAAAACCACATCGACCGGGTGTGCGCGACACCATTTCACGGCATCTTCACCACAATTCGCTTCACCTGATATCTTGATCCCTTTGATATCTTCAAGAATGCGTCGTATCCCTGCGCGCACCAGTTCGTGGTCATCAACAAGAAGAACGTTGATCAAAGGATAACTCTCCAGAAAAGGGATAACGCTGCTAATAGCTTAGATACTCATATTAACGGGTTTTTCGGGAACTTTAAAATGCAAAGAATAGAGAAAGGGGGATTACTCGCAGTTTCGGCAATTTAGTTTTACAGCGTTCAGTAAAAAACACGACTGACTGAAAATCTGTTCACACAAGGAAGCAGAATGCGTAAGCGATTAATAAAGCGGATAAAACTGTGACGATAAAAGGGTTGCCATTATCCTTAAACATACGACTCATTAACGTTTAATAAACGAATTATAAACAATTTCACGATAGTCCGCAGGATTCAGTTTATTATTGCTTCACAACCGGGCGGTAAAAAGAAAGCACAAGCGAGCGTAGAATCTCAGCGCTATCGTAACCACTAATAAAATGTTCGAGCAGTGTGTTATACTCCGCCGCCTTACAAAAACCGTTGCGCCGAATGACGGTGTACTAACCGAGATTTGAGGAAAATAAATGAGCACTCCTGATTTTTCCACCGCTGACAGCAATAGCGAACTGGCTATTGAAGTCACCTGCCTGAAAGCCATGTTAACCCAGATGCTTAAGGCGATGGGCCAGGCTGACGCGGGTAAAGTTATCATTAAAATGGAAAAGCAAATCGCTCAGATGGATGACACGGCGCACGCGGAAGTGTTTGGGAATACCGTTAAGCAAATTAAACAAGCTTATCGCCAGTAGTGGGTGGCTGACGGCGGAATGAATTCATTTTCATCCGCCGTGCTGTCGTCTGGCACGCAGAACCGGGAGTCGTTCAGATGATCCCAATGGCCGCCGCATAACAGGCGATTTGCGTTTTATTGGGTGCGTTAAACTTTTTCTGCATATTCTTCTGATGAAAATTAACGGTATTTTCAGATATCGATAAAATCATGGCGACTTCCGCCGACGTTTTACCCTCCCCCGTCCACTTTAAAATTTCCAGCTCGCGTTTACTGAGTTTCATCGTCATTCCGTCAACGCTGGGATCGGCCAGACGTGTAAGCGTCATCAAACTGAGTTCGGCAATATATTGCAAACGAGCGCTCAACTCATCATCAGGCAATGATTTTCCTTTCAGTGAAGAGCGTGACACCGAAAGTAACCCCGCGGCTCTGGAAGGTGTCATGACGCATTGCGTCATACCTCTCCGCAAGCCGTGATCCCGTGCGGAATCCCAAAACTCTGGCGTATCGGCAAACAGTTCGTCACTCCAGGGCAGAAAGCCACGCATAAAATTGATCGGCTTTAATACTGGATCGATCGCCAAATAATTCTCAGCTTGATAATGCTCAAGCCAGACCCGTGGGTAGGATGAAATCACCGACGTTTTTGGGCGGGTAAAAGGTACGGGGTGGCGAACGCAGAACGCAAAATAATCAAATTCTAACGACTGAGTGTATCGGTGAACCGTGGTGGTTACTTCGCAGGCTTCGGTAATTGACTGGAACGCATCAAGCGTTTCCCGTCGCCAGCTAAAAAAGTCGCAATCCGGCATTGTGTCTGGTGTTTCTCCTG
>DALYUA010000419.1:0-3258 GCA_031993245.1 Buttiauxella sp.
CTTTTGAAAAAGTAATCACGGGCTGCGCCGACGATCGCAATGAGGGCACCTGGATCACCAGTGATATCACGGTGGCCTATACGCGCCTGCATGAGCTGGGCTACGCCCATTCCGTTGAGGTCTGGGAAGGCGATGAGCTAGTCGGTGGAATGTATGGCGTAACGCAGGGCGCGTTATTCTGCGGCGAATCAATGTTCAGCCGTCGCGAGAATGCCTCTAAAACCGCTCTGCTGCTATTCTGCCAACACTTTTTACGCCACGGCGGAAAATTAATTGATTGCCAGGTGCTAAACAGCCATACCGCATCGCTGGGCGCGGTCGAAATACCACGCCGGGATTATTTGCACCAGCTGGCGAATTTCCGTTCAGAACACCTTGTTTCACATTGTTGGGTGCCACAAACCCTGTCTGGCCTATAATGTTTACGGCACATTTTATTCTACGGTGTTATAATTAGCTCCGCAGAGTGAGCTCTGCCCATTACCCCGCCGCCGTATGGGAACTGCAATTAAAGGGAACGCCCCTCGTTTATCTCTTCGCACCCCTTGCCGTAAGCGCATTTGATGCAGCTTTTGCGTGGTTTATGGGTAATGTGCAAAATGCACTTTCGCTTGCGATTTCACCAACAATTCTTTACATGATAAGCGAACTTCGGCATTATCTTGCCGGTTCAAACTATGGTAGTGATACCCCCGAGGATTAGATGGCCAAAGAAGACAATATTGAAATGCAGGGTACCGTTCTTGATACGTTACCTAACACCATGTTCCGCGTTGAGCTGGAAAACGGGCACGTGGTAACCGCTCATATCTCCGGTAAAATGCGTAAAAACTATATCCGCATCCTGACGGGCGACAAAGTCACTGTAGAGCTGACCCCGTACGACCTGAGCAAAGGCCGCATTGTCTTCCGTAGTCGTTAAGAGTTTTTATCTGTCGTAGCCGGGCGCTGCGATCGAGCCATACCTAATAAAAAGGCCGGATAGTGATATCCGGCCTTTTTTTGCTTAACAAAAACTAGTGCGCCGCTTCCGGCTTGTGCTTCTGAGCGCTGACGAAGCTGTAAGTCAACTGTTCCTGGGCTTTATCCAGCGCGACGGTCACCTGCCCGCCGTCGACCAGCGAACCAAACAGCAGCTCGTTAGCGAGCGGTTTTTTCAGGTTGTCCTGAATAACTCGCGTCATGGGACGCGCGCCCATCGCACGGTCGTAGCCTTTTGCGGCCAGCCAGTCGCGCGCTTCCTGACTCACTTCCAGCGACACGCCTTTCTGATCCAACTGCACCTGCAGCTCGACAATAAATTTGTCGACCACCTGATGGATCACCTCGGTAGAGAGATGGTTGAACCAGATGATGTTGTCCAGACGGTTGCGGAATTCCGGGGTAAAGATCTTTTTGATCTCTTCCATCGCGTCGGTGCTGTTGTCCTGACGAATCAGGCCAATAGACTTACGCTCGGTTTCACGCACGCCGGCGTTAGTGGTCATCACCAGAATCACGTTACGGAAATCTGCCTTGCGCCCGTTGTTATCGGTGAGCGTGCCGTTATCCATTACCTGCAGCAGCAGATTAAAGACATCCGGATGCGCTTTTTCGATTTCATCAAGCAGCAATACCGAGTGCGGATGTTTGATAACCGCATCCGTCAGCAGCCCGCCCTGATCGAAACCAACGTAGCCCGGAGGCGCACCAATCAGGCGGCTCACGGTATGACGTTCCATATATTCAGACATATCGAAACGCAGCAGTTCAATGCCCAGCGACTTCGCCAGCTGCACCGTCACTTCCGTTTTACCTACCCCGGTTGGGCCAGCAAAAAGGAATGAACCCACCGGCTTATGATCGTGCCCAAGCCCGGCGCGGCTCATCTTGATGGCTTCGGTTAATGCCTCAATGGCTTTATCCTGGCCAAACACCAGCATTTTCAGACGATCGTTAAGGCCTTTCAGGGTGTCGCGATCGCTTGCGGACACGCTTTTCTCAGGGATACGCGCGATACGAGCGACCACGGTTTCGATATCCGCCACGTTGACGGTTTTCTTACGTTTGCTCACCGGCATCAGGCGGCTACGCGCCCCGGCCTCGTCGATGACGTCGATAGCTTTATCCGGCAAATGACGATCGTTGATATACTTCACCGCCAGCTCAACCGCAGCGCGAATCGCTTTCGCGGTATAGCGCACGTCGTGGTGGGCTTCGTATTTCTTCTTCAGGCCGTTGATAATCTGCACGGTCTCTTCGACGCTTGGCTCAGTAATATCGATCTTCTGGAAGCGACGCGCCAGCGCGCGGTCTTTTTCGAAGATATTGCTGAACTCCTGATAGGTCGTAGAGCCGATAACCCGAATCTTACCGCCGGACAGCAGCGGCTTAATGAGATTTGCCGCATCCACCTGGCCGCCAGACGCCGCACCAGCGCCGATAATGGTGTGGATCTCATCGATGAACAGAATGCTGTTGTGGTCCTGTTCAAGCTGTTTAAGCAGGGCTTTGAAACGCTTCTCAAAATCGCCGCGATATTTAGTACCCGCCAGCAGCGAACCGATATCCAGCGAGTAGATGGTGCAATCGGCCATCACT
This sequence comes from Buttiauxella sp., assembly GCA_031993245.1. Taxonomy (GTDB): domain Bacteria; phylum Pseudomonadota; class Gammaproteobacteria; order Enterobacterales; family Enterobacteriaceae; genus Dryocola. The sequence continues at coordinate 2,581 of DALYUA010000419.1, forward strand.
TCCGGCACTTCGCCCTGCACGATGCGCCAGGCAAGTCCTTCGGCAATCGCTGTTTTCCCCACGCCCGACTCCCCCACCAGCAGCGGGTTATTTTTACGGCGGCGGCAAAGCACCTGAATAGCCCGCTCCAGCTCTTTATCGCGACCAATCAGCGGATCGATACCGCCCACGCGCGCAAGCTGGTTGAGATTGGTGGTGAAGTTTTCCATACGTTCCTCCCCGCCTGCCGGCTCTTCATTGATCGGATTTTCCGAGCCCGGAGCCTGATTTGGCTCGTCTTTACGCGTGCCGTGGGAGATGAAGTTCACCACATCAAGACGGCTCACTTCGTGTTTGCGTAGCAGATAGGCCGCCTGGGACTCCTGCTCGCTAAAGATGGCCACCAGCACGTTTGCGCCGGTTACCTCACTGCGGCCAGAAGACTGGACGTGGAATACCGCGCGCTGCAGGACGCGCTGGAAACTGAGCGTAGGTTGCGTATCACGCTCTTCTTCACTGGCCGGCAGAACCGGTGTGGTTTGTTCGATGAAGGCTTCGAGTTCCTGACGCAGCGCCACCAGATCCACGGTGCAAGCTTCCAGCGCTTCGCGGGCCGACGGGTTACTGAGCAAAGCCAGTAACAAGTGCTCGACGGTCATAAACTCATGTCGGTGCTCGCGCGCTCTGGCGAAAGCCATG
>DALYUA010000420.1:0-3247 GCA_031993245.1 Buttiauxella sp.
CCGCCTGAGGTCGCGGTCAGGCGAATATTATCCAGCGCGCTCAGGCCCGGCGTGGCGCTGGTGTCGTGCTCAAGCACCACGCGATACTGATTTGCCTGGGTATAAATAGTGGAAATCAGGCGCTGGCCGAAAGCGTTATACAGTGCGTTATCGACATCGGACATAGAAATACCCAGACGGCTGGCGCTGGCGCGGTCGACATTCACATAGGCCACCAGCCCCTGGTCCTGCCAGTCGCTGCTGACGTCTGAAAGCTGCGGCAGCGTTTGCAGTTTTTCCATCAACTGCGGTACTCGAGTGCTCAGCGCATCCAGCGAGGTGGCCTGGAGCGTGAACTGATACTGCGTGCGGCTGACCGTAGTATCGATGGTGAGATCCTGAATCGGCTGCAGATAAAGCTGTACGCCAGGGACTTTCGCCACGCTGGTTTGCAGACGTTCGATTACGGCTTTGATACGGTCATCGCGATCGGCAAGCGGTTTGAGATTGATTTGCAAACGGGCGCTGTTCAGCGAAGGGTTCGTGCCATCGACGCCGACAAAAGACGTCAGGCTTTCCACCGCCGGATCTTTCATTATCACATCGGCAACCTGCTGCTGACGCTGGGACATGCTGCTAAAAGAGACGGATTGCGGAGCCTGAAGCGTACCCTGAATAATGCCGTTGTCCTGAATCGGGAAGAAACCTTTCGGAATAAATATCCACAGCACAACGGTCAGCGCAAGCGTGCCAAAAACCACGCCAAGCGTGAGCCACGGATGATTCAGCACTTTCGTTAACATGCGGCCATAGGCGGCAATAACGCGTTCGAAAAAACGCTCGCTTGCACGCGAGAAGCGGTTCTGTTTACGCAGCGATTCATGGCTTAGCATGCGGGCGCACATCATTGGCGTGAGCGTGAGCGAGACGACGGCAGAAATTAAAATGGCCACGGCAAGCGTCACGGCAAACTCGCGGAACAAGCGACCAACGATATCCCCCATAAACAAAAGCGGGATAAGAACCGCGATAAGGGAGAAGGTGAGCGAGATAATCGTAAAGCCGATTTCACCCGCGCCTTTGAGCGCTGCGGCCAGCGGTTTTTCACCTTTTTCGATATAGCGCGAGATATTCTCGATAACCACAATCGCGTCGTCCACCACAAAGCCGGTGGCGATAGTGAGCGCCATCAGCGTCAGGTTGTTAATCGAGAAATCGAGGAAAACCATTACCGCAAAGGTGCCGACCAGCGACAGCGGCACCGCCACGGCCGGGATAATTGTCGCGGGCACGTTGCGCAGGAAGACGTAGATAATCATTATTACCAGCGCGATGGCGAGCATCAGCTCATGCTGCGTATCCGTTACGGAAGCGCTGATGTTAGTCGTGCGATCGCTCAGCAGCTTTACCTCAACCGATTTCGGCAGGCTTTGGGTGAGCGTCGGCAGCATCTGGCGAATGCTGTTGGCGGTGTCGATGATATTCGCCCCAGGCTGGCGCTGCACGTTCATCACAATCGCCGGTTGTTTATTGGCCCATGCGCCAAGCCAGGTATTTTCGGCACCCTGTTCCACGGTCGCCACATCGCCAAGGCGAATCGCCGCACCGTTCTGGTAAGCAATAATCAGGTTGCGATACTCTTGCGCAGACTGCATCTGGTCGTTGGCGGAGAGCGTTACGGCGCGCTCCGGGCCATCGAGACTGCCTTTTGCGGAGTTAACGTTCGCGCTGGTAATCGCGGTACGCACGGTTTCGCTGGTTAAGCCCAGTGAGGCAAGGGCAGGGGCGTTGAGCTTCACGCGTACCGCAGGACGCTGTCCGCCGGAAAGGGTAACCAGGCCGACGCCGGAAACCTGAGAAATTTTCTGCGCCACGCGTGTTTCCACCATGTCTTCAACCTGAGTCATCGGCATGGCGGTGGAGGTGACGGCGAGCGTCATGATTGGCGGATCCGCCGGATTCACTTTGCTATAGACCGGCGGGTTTGGCAGATCGGAAGGCAGAAGGTTTGTGGCGGCGTTGATTGCGGCCTGCACTTCCTGCTCGGCCACATCCAGCGGCAAAGTGAGCTGAAACTGGAGCGTGACAACAGAAGCGCCGCCCGCGCTTTGCGAAGACATCTGTTTTAAGCCGGACATCTGCCCAAACTGCCGTTCCAGCGGAGCGGTAACCGCAGAGGTGACAACGTCCGGACTGGCGCCCGGATAGAGGGTGATAACCTGAATGGTTGGGTAGTCCACTTCCGGCAGCGCGGAAACCGGCAGGAAGCGATAGCCGATAATCCCCGCCAGCAGGATAGCCAGCATAAGCAGCGTGGTAGCGACCGGACGCAGAATAAACAGGCGGGATGGCCCGCCCGTTGCGCTGGGAGGTAAAACCTGCATCAGGATTTTGCTCCGCTACGTTTTGGCGCGGGCTTCTCGTCCGCTTTGCTATCCAGCGTACTGGCGGTTTGCGCTTCGACCACTTCCACTTTTGCGCCTTCGGTCAGACGGTCGATACCGTCAGTAACTACGCGATCGCCAGCAGAGAGACCGGCGGAAATCACCACTTTCTGGCTGTCCTGAATACCAGTAATAACCAGATGTTTGCTGACTTTGTTATCTGCGTTCAGCACCCAGACAAAGTTACCTTCGTTGCCCATTTGCAGCGCGCTCGTTGGGATAACGACCGCGTTTTGCTGGGTATCGACCAGCATGCGGGCGTTGACAAACTGATTCGGGAACAGCGCGTCATCTTCGTTATTAAAACGGGCTTTAAGTTTGATGGTGCCGGTGGTGGCGTCAATCTGATTATCTAAGCTCAGCAGGCTGCCGACGCTGAGCTTCTGCTTATTGGTGCGATCCCATGCCTCAACGCTTAAAGGGCTACCCGCTTTTTGCGCTTTGACGACGGTGGCGATATCGCTTTCCGGCAGCGTGAAGACCAGGTCAATAGGATGCGTTTGGGTCAGGACCACAATGCCTGTAGTATCTCCGCTGGAGATTTGGTTGCCGATATCGACCTGCTTTAAACCGACGCGGCCATCAATTGGCGCGGTAATGCGGCTCCAGTCGAGCTGTAGCTGAGCGCTGGCAACGGAGGCTTCATCCGCTTTTAACGTACCTGCGGATTCACTCACCAGCGCCTGCTGCGCGTCCAGCTCCTGGCGGGAAACGAGATTGGTTTTTACCAGCTGCTGATAGCGGGCCAGATCGCGCTGGGCATTGGCAAGCGTTGCCCGATCTTTTGCCTGCTGCCCCTGTGCCTGCGCCCGCGCAACTTTGAA
>DALYUA010000421.1:0-3229 GCA_031993245.1 Buttiauxella sp.
TTTACCGCTTTTACCATGTACTGGCATTGCCCATCCTGCCGGGCCTGGTCGACGGTTAAACCGATTCGCGGCCTGGACGGCCAATAAGCAGCGCATTGACGCTGCTTTTTAAAAAAACGCCGCACTTTAGTTACAACATACTTATAGATTTTCATCCTGTCGATACTTCAACTATCGAGTAGCAATCGCTTAGCAGACTGCAATGGCGGCTGTAAATTTATCGGGAGGGCGGGTAGAATGCTGCCGTTTATCTTCGCGCCGCGTTGGTGCCCAACAGTCAGAAGGCTTAGTCATGAATTCAAGCGCATCTTCCTCCTCCCGTGTTGCCACCGATTCACCCATCGTCGTCGCGCTCGATTACGATAAGCGCGACAGCGCGCTGGCATTCGTTGACCGTATCGATCCGCAGGATTGCCGCCTGAAAGTGGGCAAAGAGATGTTCACGCTGTTTGGCCCGCAGTTTGTTATCGACCTCCAGCAGCGCGGGTTTGATGTTTTTCTCGATCTTAAATTCCATGACATTCCGAATACTACGGCACGTGCGGTAGCCGCGGCGGCGGAGCTGGGCGTATGGATGGTAAACGTTCACGCCAGCGGCGGGGCGCGCATGATGACTGCCGCTCGCGAGGCTCTGAATCCGTTCGGTAAAGATGCGCCGTTGCTTATCGCTGTAACCGTGCTCACCAGCATGGAAGCCAGCGATTTAGCCGATCTTGGCATAACCTCAAGCCCTGCGGATTATGCGGAGCGCCTGGCGCGCCTGACTCAGAATTGTGGGCTGGACGGCGTGGTCTGTTCCGCCCATGAAGCGATACGTTTTAAAAATGAGCTGGGTGAGACTTTTAAGCTGGTAACCCCGGGTATCCGTCCTGCCGGGAGCGACGCGGGCGATCAGCGGCGCATCATGACGCCGCTACAGGCGCAGACCGCAGGCGTTGATTACATGGTTATCGGGCGTCCTATCACCCAATCAGCCGATCCGGCGCAAACGCTGCGTGATATCCGTGCCTCGCTAAAACAGGGAGCATAAATATGAAAGATAATAACAGCCGCCTGGTTTATTCCACGGAGACGGGGCGCATCGACGAGCCGAAAACCGAAGCCGTGCGTCCTAAGGGCGATGGCATTGTGCGTATCCAGCGTCAGACCAGCGGCCGCAAAGGAAAGGGCGTATGCCTGATAACCGGTATTGATGCCGATGACGCCACGCTTACTACCCTGGCTGCAGAGTTGAAAAAAAAGTGTGGATGCGGCGGGGCATTAAAAGACGGCGTGATTGAAATTCAGGGCGATAAAAGAGATCTGATTAAATCGCTGCTGGAAGCGAAGGGCATGAAGGTAAAACTGGCTGGCGGATGATACGGTCGGAAATAAATGACAGGCCACGGAAATATCCGTGGCCTTTTTTATGATTGTCGCCAGGCGTGTCGAAACTTTTTTAATTGATCAAAGCCTATTAAGCTTTTGCTGGCTTCAGGCTTTATTTGCTGACCTGGTGGCCAATAATACCACCGACCGCAGCACCACCCAGCGTGCCAAGGGCGCTACCATCACTTAATACGGCACCGCCTACGGCGCCGGCACCGGCACCAAGCGCGGTGTTACGATCGCGTTTGGACCAGTTAGAACATGCGCTCAGAGAAGTGGCCAGAGTAAGCGCCAGCATAACAGCGGCAATTTTTTTGTTATTTAAGGTCATAATATTTTCTCCTGAATAATTGATTCATGGATACAAATCTCCCTGTAAGTATAGTGGCTTAAGCGGATTTGCCATGAAACTATATGACGATATAGACCCAAAAGATAACGCGGGTGATTATCACTTCCTGTTATATCGCTAATAAATATTCTAATTTTTGCGCTAAATTAAGACAGGTAAAAAGTCTTAAATGGCTGGCAGGATAAATCTGATAGAACTGTCTGCGTCAGTTACAGACAGCTCTGAAATATGCGGATTAGCTCAGAGGGAATTGCTTAACGATATCGATGTGTACGCCGCAGTCCTGGAGCTGCTGGTTCGCAGTCTCGCTTAGCCCGTCATCAGTTATCACCCGGCTGAATCGCGTGATTGGCCCAAGCGTATAAGGATGGGTGACGCCAAATTTGCTGCTGTCCGTCAGCACAATTGCCTCGCTGCCTTTCTCCAGCACCGCGTTCACCACGTCAGCACGCATCATGTCACGGCCGGTGAACCCGGTTTCAGGCAGGAAACCATCAATCCCAATAAACGCCTTGTTGAAATGCACCTGCTGAATAAATTGGCGGGTTAGCGGGCCGACCATACTCTCGCTTTTTTTCTGGTAAATGCCCCCCAACAAAATCACTTCGCAGTTTGTATCCTTGAGCAGATGAGCAATATAGCTGCTTACGGTAATCAGCGTAACGCGTTTATGTTCCGCAAGCGTGCGGGCGAGAAGGGCGTTGCTGCTGCCGTTTTCGATAAATACCGTTTCACCGTCGTTCACAAGCGTTGCTGCAAATTCCGCCAGAGTACGTTTCAGGGCGTAGTTATTCATCATGCGGGTTTCAACGTCGTCACTTTCCAACGGAACGGCGTAACCGTGAGTGCGCCGCAGATAGCTACGCTTCTCCAGAAGGTTAAGGTCCTGGCGGATGGTCACTTCGGAAACACCGGTTATTTTGGCAAGATCGGTCACGCTCATGCGGCCTTGCTCAATCACCATCTGTAATATTATTTGTTGTCTGGAATTCATGTCAGCCAATTATGGGCGGTGGACTTTGCCACCGCCTGCGTCGTCAAAGTGTATGTTCTGTTCGGGCTATAATATCATCCTGGGCGTCCGGAGATAAGGCTGTAAAGAATGCCGAGTAACCTGCTACACGCACCACTAAATCGCGATGTTTATCAGGATGTTGTTTTGCGTCTATCAGGGTTTCACGGGAAACTATGTTGTATTGCACATGCCAGCCTTTGTGCGCTTCGAAGAATGTTCGTAGCATAAACATTAATTTTTCGCGGTCGCGCGGGTTAACAAGCGTGGACGGATTTAGCTTCTGATTCAGCAGCACGCCGCCCAGGATTTTGCTGGTTGGCAGCTTGCCGACCGAGTTAATGACGGCCGTTGGTCCCAGCCTGTCGGTGCCGGAGGCCGGACTTGCGCCTTCCGCCAGCGGTGTGGTTGCTTTACGCCCATCGGGCGTCGCCATGGTTGCTGCCCCAAAGGGCACGTTAGCCGAAATTGATGACGTACCCGCGTAATAGGTGCCG
>DALYUA010000422.1:0-3225 GCA_031993245.1 Buttiauxella sp.
ACCGGTCTCCAAAACCGGGTGTCGCGAGTTCGAGTCTCTCCGCCCCTGCCATATAGTGATCCTTTGCTTCGGCAAAGGATTTTTTTTGTCTAAAATCCCTCAAAAACCCTTCCTTCTTCTTCTTAAAAGCGCATTACTGCGCTATGAGTGATGTCTTCAATAACTCTTTGATTGTATTTTGTTTATCACTGTTCTGTAGCCAAATTGCATACAAAGGGCGAGAGAGTGTTTTTGTCTCCTCAACCTGCCATAGGCCTTCCTGTTTTTTCGCCCACGCAACGGGTAAAAATGTACATCCTTTGAGCTCCTTAAGTAGATTACCGGCTATCTGTGCGGAGCTGGTTGTCAAAACAGGAATATCATCGTTATTGATCAAACCTGCTTCGTGCTGTTGAAAATCAGGTCCCCACTCCAGACGTAAATAAGCCAGATCCTCTTTACGATTCTCTTGTGATGAAGCAAAGAGAGCCAGAGTGAAATGCCCAAGCAACTGACTTGAGAATTCATCCATCTTCGGTGCTTCAGTAGTGATCAATAAGTCCAGCTGGCGCTCATGTAGCTGTTTTACTAACGACTGGCGTTGCGCAATACGTGCCTCAAACTGCAGGCCGCTATGCTGCTGATAAAGCGTTATCAGCCATTCGGAAAGCATGCATTCCCACAGAGAAGCGCTTGCACCGATGGTTAACTGGTTATGCTGCGATGTGTGGGATACTTCTTTTCTGGCAGCAAGCCAGATGCTCATCAAATTTTCCGCATAGGGAAGCAGACGCTCACCCGCCGTTGTAAGGCGTATGTTATTGCGATGTCTGGTAAAAAGATTTACACCGAGTTGGTTCTCTAGCTGGCGAATACGAAAACTGACGGCAGATTGCGTTAAGTAGAGCGCCTCTGCAGCCCGTCCAAAATGGCGGGTCCTGCTGACTTCTAAAAAGGTTTTCAGTAATTCGGTATCCACGGTTCACTCCCAAAAAAATTTTGTCGTTATGATTTAAATGTTTTGTTTGACGCTCTGTCAAGCGTAACTAATACTCCGCGCCATAAATAGCTCGGCCAAGAGAATCAGGAGCGTGTAGGATGGCGGAAAGCTTTACGACGACTAATCGGTTTTTCGACAATAAACATTATCCGCGCGGGTTCGCTCGCCATGGTGATTTCACCATTAAAGAGGCACAGTTACTGGAACGCCATGGTTTTGCGTTCAATGAACTGGATCTCGGCAAGCGTGAACCTGGAACTGAAGAAGAAGTGTTGTTTGTAACAGTATGCCGTGGTGAGCGTGAGCCAGCCACAGAAGCCGAACGTGTATGGAGCAAGTACATGTCGCGCATCAAACGTCCCAAGCGCTTCCATACCCTCTCCGGTGGTAAACCGCAGATGGATACGGTGGAAGACTTTACCGACAGCGACGACTAGTAAAAATGGGGCTCTGGCCCCATTTTTTATTCTGCCAACTGCTGCAGATGAACCAGTAAGCGGTCTATCGCACGATAGTTTAACGCCTCCAGAAGATGTTCTCGTCTGATTTTGTCATGCTGCTGCATGTCCGCGATTGTCCGAGCGACTTTTAGTAATCTCTGCCACGCCCGTATGGATAAACCCAGTTTAACCAATGCCTCTTCCAGCCATATCGCATCCTGTTGCTCTATAGCGCAATATTTCCGGATTTCATGGTTATCCAGCCTTACATTAAGCTTATTTTGACGCAGATACTGGCGTTGTTGGGTCTGTAAAACCCTGGTCCGGATATCCATGCTACTTTCACTTTGCTGAGCGGGTTTACTGAGTATTCCCGCTGGCGGAAGCGGGATTTCAACCGACAGGTCAAAGCGATCCAGAAATGGCCCTGACAGCCGACTGAGATAGCGCAGCGTTTGTTCTGGCGTACAGCGGTTATGTTTACCCTGATAATGCCCCGTTGGGCTGGGATTCATTGCTGCCAGTAATTGAAAGCGTGCGGGATAGGTAATTTTTGCCCGCGCGCGTGATATATGGATCTCTCCTGATTCGATAGGTTCACGTAGCGCATCCAGCACGCGGCGTTCAAACTCAGGAAGCTCGTCCAGAAACAGTACGCCATTGTGAGCCAGCGATATCTCTCCCGGTCGAGGTATACCGCCGCCGCCAACCAGCGACGTCAGTGAAGCGCTATGATGTGGTGCCCTGAAAGGGCGCTGATGCCACTTTTTATGTAGATCGTGTGGATTGACCAGGCTGAGAATAGCCGCGCTTTCGAGAGCTTCTTCGTCACTTAAAGGGGGCAGGAGTGTTATCAGACGGCTGGCCAGCATGGTTTTACCTGTCCCAGGCGGGCCGATAAGCAATAAATTATGGCCGCCTGAGGCGGTGATTTCTAAAGCGCGTTTTCCCTGTGGCTGACCAATAATTTCATTAAGGTCGGGCCCGTTTTCGGTCTGCCATTCTTGCTGCACTTCAGGCGCATTAAGCTCGCCTTTATTCTCAAGAAAAGCACATATCTGAGTAAGATGGTTTGCGACAAGGCAACCCTGCTGCCTGATTAATCCCAGTTCGCTGGCATTTTCTTCTGCCACAATAATATTTCTGCCTGCTTTAAGCGCTTCCATTGCCGAGGAAATCGCGCCTGGAACGCCCCGTAAAGCGCCTGTGAGGGCCAGCTCGCCCACGAACTCATATTGACCCAGTTTATCTGTTGCGAGCTGCTCAGAGGCAGCGAGTAGGGCTAGTGCAATGGGTAGATCGTATCTCCCTCCTTCTTTCGGTAGATCCGCTGGTGCAAGATTGATGGTGATTTTCTTTGCGGGAAAGGTATAGCCGCTATTGATAATGGCGCTACGTACACGATCTCTGGCCTCTCTGACGGTAGTCTCCGGCAAACCAACCAGCGTTAATCCGGGTAACCCCTGGCTAAGATGCACTTCAACGGTAACCAGAGGGGCAGCAATGCCCAAAGCCGCTCTCGTATTAATAACTGCCAGTGACATATTCCCTCCTCAGATGAGAAGTAATACTGTCAGCCAGATAGCGAAGAGTTAAGAGGGGAAAAAATATCCATCGAGGCATTTCCCAGACTTTCTTGCTTTCTTACATTGATGGCCTGCGATCTGGAATGCGTTTCACAAGAAATTAATTTTTTAACAGGCACAGACAGAATGCCAGAAGGAACTGACAGCGGTGAATTTTTTTCATTATTCGCTTAGCCGCTGAAAAGAAATGAATTTTTCTTTATTTATTTTTTAAACTGTA
>DALYUA010000423.1:0-3223 GCA_031993245.1 Buttiauxella sp.
CGGGGACTTTATCGGCCAGGAATTGTACGATGGCGACGCCTTCGGTTATCAGCGAACCGTCATCAAGCACCAGCGCCGGGACCTGACCTTTAGCATTAACCTCAAGGTAATCATCCCCCGCTTCCGTTTTCTTGCTCGCTAAATCAACTTTGACCAGCGAGAAGTCAACGCCGGTTTCGCGCAGAATAATATGAGGGGAGAGAGAACAGGCACCAGCTTTATAATACAGTTTCATTACTAAACTCCTGTGGGCGCTAAGATACTTTATGTTAGTCCTCATACAGGCAAAAAAAAAGCCGTTGAGCATTAGCTAACGGCTGAAAATCAAATGTTTCCCGCTACATCATGCGGTGGCGGTTTTCTTGGCGGATTCGGCTTCGTCACTGAGCGTCATGCGGTTCAGTTTCGGTGCGATGGCAAACATCAGCACGGCGATAACTGCGGTAGCAATACCAATCTGCATGAAGACATGACCGTACACCACCAGGGATTGCAGCGGATCGGTCACATTCTCTGGCACGGCCATCAGGTTTGCCACTTTACCGGCGATGATCGCAGCACCTGCGGTAGTCAGGAACCAGCTGCCCATAATAAAGCCCATCAGACGCTGTGGCACCAGTTGGGCAACCATTGCCAGACCCAGACCGGAAATCATCAGCTCACCGATACTCTGTAACGCATAGCTCAGGATCAACCAGCTCACGGAGACGATACCCGCATCAGAGGCAAACTTCGCGCCCACAGGCAGCACGAGGAACGCCAGGGAGCACAGCGCCATACCGATTGCGAATTTGTGCGGCATCGGCAGACGGTCGCCCATCTTGTTGTAGATAGCAGCCAGAATCGGGCTACCAATCATGATCCAGAATGGGTTCAGCGCCTGGAACTGCTCCGGCTGGAATGTGATACCTAAAATCGCATGCTCAACGTTACGGATTGCGAAGAAGTTCAGCGAAGTCGGCATCTGGCTGTAGAGCACGAAGAATACGATAGCCTGCACCATCAGAACGAAAGCCACGATCATTTTACGACGCGCGGAGCCTTTCATCGCAACGGCTTCTTTAGCGAAGATAATCACGATGCCCAGCGCAACCAGACCCAGAACCATGCGTGCGATACCCTGGTTATGCAGCAGCCAGGTGGCGATAACAGCCAGCACCACAATGCCCGCGATAGTCGCTATCAGCTTACCGAAATGAACCGGTTCGAAGTCAGGTTTGGAACCGTAGTCTTTAACCCACTTCTTGCAGAACATGAAGTTCACAAGCGTGATCAGCATACCCACAAAACTCAGAGAGAAAGCCACGCTCCAGCCAAACTTCGCGGCAAGCCACGGCGTTGCCAGCATAGAGAAGAAGGAGCCGATGTTGATGGACATATAGTACATGGTAAATGCACCATCAAGACGCGGGTCATCTTTCTCATAGCAGGTAGAAAGCAGGGCAGACGGGTTAGCCTTAAACAGGCCGTTACCGACGGCGATAGTTGCCATGCCCATATAAACGACAGCCGCATCGTGTCCGGAGTACGCGACAAGCGCATAGCCGATAGCCAGTACGATAGTACCGAGCATGATGACACGTTTCGTCCCGAGGACTTTATCACCCAGCCAGCCGCCGATAGCCACGAGGCCATAGACCAGTGCGCTAAATGATGAGAACAGCGTGATGGAGTCCGCTTCGGACATCCCGAGCATTTTGACCAGATAAACGGCCATAATGCCTTGCAGGCCGTAGTAACCAAAACGCTCCCACAGTTCGATGGAGAAGATCAGATAGAACGATTTCGGTTGTTTGAAAGCGTTCAGGCTGACGCTTTCTGCTGGTTTATTGTTTGCAGTCGACACATATACCTCTTTTTTTACATCCCACTTTAACAGGAGTTTTACAGGCGTGATGCCCGGTGACATTCACTTTATTTTTATTAAGGGAGGGGGAAACGGCGGGTAATGTTCACTATCTGAAAGCATCAGGCAAGTCTTTTGCAATACTCTGTTACATATATCCAGAATGGAATAATGCGCTTTAAGATGAATTGTTATTCAGCGTTAAATTTCGATAATCCAGTTTTTACCGAGTAAATATTTTTTGCGGCAGGCAAATTTATCTCATTAAGAGATATGTTCTGCTACAAAGGCGATATTATAGTGATATGGACCAGTCATTGATAAACATCCAGTTTAATCTATTGGGTCAGATCCCGTATAAATAACGATCGCCGGGAGTTAGTGACAATAAAACGACCAAAAATTAACAGCGTGTTATCAAAGTGATCTGTATCACAAATTTATAGAAAATTCTTATCGTAAAAAAATGATTAACCTGGTTAGTCGGTTAACAGCCGCAGGATGTGATCGTTATTGGCGGGGTTAGCGAAACAAACTGTTGATAAAAGGTATATTGATGGCGGGCATACAGAGTAAGGAAATTGCCCGCCAGTTACCCGACGGGAGGGCGGGGAAATCAGACGTCGGTTTTATCTTTGTATTCACACAGATCTTCAATAATACATGAGCCACAGCGCGGCTTGCGGGCAACGCAGGTATAACGGCCATGCAAAATCAACCAGTGGTGGCAGTCAACTTTAAATGCTGCCGGAACGACGCTAAGCAGCTTTTCTTCCACCTGCTCAACGTTTTTGCCTGGGGCAAAATTCGTGCGGTTACAGACGCGGAAAATATGGGTATCCACGGCGATAGTTGGCCACCCGAAAGCGGTGTTCAGCACTACGTTGGCAGTCTTGCGGCCTACGCCCGGAAGCGCTTCCAGCGCCGCACGATCTTCCGGCACTTCACCATCGTGAAGCTCCAGTAACATGCGGCAGGTTTTAATCACGTTTTCCGCTTTGCTGTTAAACAGGCCAATGGTTTTGATGTAAGCCTTCACGCCTTCCACCCCCAAATCAAGCATCGCCTGCGGCGTGTTAGCTACAGGATAAAGCTTCGCAGTAGCCTTATTGACGCTCACATCCGTTGCCTGCGCGGAAAGCAGCACGGCGATCAACAGTTCGAAAGGGGAGCTGAACTGTAATTCAGTGGTGGGATGAGGATTGTTATCACGCAAACGCGTGAGGATTTCCAGCCGCTTAGCTTTATTCATGGTGTTTCCTTATGCTTGCTCTGCATTTCCTTTCACAGCCACGCTTTTAGCGGCGCGACGAGCTTTCATTTTTTCATCGATAAGATATTTTACCGCCAGCATTAAGCCGAGGCCGATAAAGGCGC
>DALYUA010000424.1:0-3219 GCA_031993245.1 Buttiauxella sp.
TCATGAATCCGTGGCCTGAAGGAGCGAGCGATGGCCGGGCGCGTTCTAACCCGATAAATCTGTTTCTGACGCTAGCGGGAATCTTTTCAGATAAATCGTAACTTTATAATTAGTTATGCCCGCCAGACACGCTTCGTTTATACTTCTCGCCAACTTCGCTTAAGCCAACTGCAACAAGACGGACTTCATGTATCAACCTGTCGCGTTATTTATAGGCCTGCGCTACATGCGTGGGCGAGCATCGGACCGCTTCGGTCGCTTTGTCTCCTGGCTGTCGACCATTGGCATTACGCTTGGCGTAATGGCGCTGGTGACAGTGCTTTCCGTGATGAACGGCTTCGAGCGCGAGCTCACTAACAATATTCTCGGCCTGATGCCCCAGGCGATGGTCACCTCGACCACAGGTTCAATCAATCCTGAAAAACTGCCTGCGTCGGCTCTTAAACTGCAGGGCGTTACGCGTATTGCGCCAGTCACTACCGGCGATGTGGTGCTGCAAAGCGCCCGCAGCGTAGCCGTTGGCGTGATGCTCGGCATTCAACCGCAAGAAAAAGATCCGCTGTCGCCTTATCTGGTGAACGTTAAACAAACCGATCTGGAAGCGGGTAAATACAACGTTATTCTTGGCGAGCAGCTTGCCGGACAGCTTGGCGTCAAACGTGGCGACAGCATTCGCATCATGGTGCCGTCCGCCAGCCAGTTCACGCCGATGGGGCGTCTGCCCAGCCAGCGCTTGTTTACCGTTATCGGTACGTTTGCGGCTAACAGCGAAGTGGATGGCTACCAGATGCTGGTCAATCAGCAGGATGCCTCTCGCCTGATGCGCTACCCGCTGGGGAACATCACCGGCTGGCGTCTGTGGCTTGCCGAGCCGCTGAAAGTGGACGTGCTGAGTAGCCAAACGCTGCCGCAGGGAACAGAATGGAAGGACTGGCGCGAGCGCAAAGGCGAGCTGTTCCAGGCCGTGCGTATGGAAAAGAATATGATGGGCCTGCTGTTAAGTCTGATTGTCGCGGTCGCCGCCTTTAACATTATTACTTCGCTGGGCCTGCTGGTAATGGAGAAGCAGGGCGAAGTCGCCATTCTCCAGACCCAGGGCCTGACGCGCCGCCAGATAATGGCGGTATTTATGGTGCAGGGGGCCAGCGCTGGCGTGATTGGCGCGCTGCTCGGCGCGCTGCTTGGCGCACTGCTCGCAAGCCAGCTCAATAATCTGATGCCGATTATCGGCGCTCTGCTGGATGGTGCCACGCTGCCCGTCGCCATCGAGCCTGTACAAGTCGTTGTCATTGCTATTGTCGCGATGGCCGTTGCGCTGTTATCCACGCTTTATCCTTCGTGGCGCGCTGCCGCGACTCTTCCCGCTGAGGCTTTACGTTATGAGTAATTCTGTTCTGTTGCAGTGTGACAATCTGTGCAAACGCTACCAGGAAGGCAAGGTGCAAACGGATGTGCTGCACGATGTCAGCTTCAGCATCAACGCGGGTGAGTTAATGGCGATTGTCGGCAGCTCCGGCTCCGGCAAAAGTACCCTGCTGCACCTGCTTGGCGGCCTGGATAGCCCGACGTCCGGCGATGTGATTTTCAACGGCCAGCCGATGAGCTCGCTCTCATCGTCCGCAAAAGCGGAGCTGCGCAACCGCGAGCTGGGCTTTATCTACCAGTTCCACCATCTGCTGCCGGATTTCACGGCGATGGAAAACGTCGCCATGCCGTTGTTGATCGGCAAAAAGAATACAGAAGAAACAAAACAGCGCGCGCTGGACATGCTTAAAGCCGTGGGGCTTGATCACCGCAGTAATCACCGTCCTTCCGAGCTTTCCGGTGGTGAGCGTCAGCGAGTGGCGATTGCCCGCGCGCTGGTCAACAACCCGCGCCTGGTGCTGGCGGATGAGCCAACCGGCAACCTGGACGCCCGCAATGCGGACAGCATCTTCGAACTGCTCGGCGAGCTGAACGTCCGTCAGGGCACTGCGTTTCTGGTGGTGACGCACGACCTCCAGCTGGCGCGTCGTATGTCTCGCCAGCTGGAAATGCGCGATGGCCGCCTGACGCATGAACTGACCCTGATGGGGGCCGATTGATGGCCTCGCCGCTCTCACTCTTGATTGGCCTGCGTTTTAGCCGCGGGCGTCGCCGCAGCGGTATGGTTTCGCTGATTTCCGTTATATCGACTATCGGTATCGCTTTAGGCGTGGCGGTGTTAATCGTCGGCCTGAGCGCGATGAACGGCTTCGAGCGCGAACTGAATAACCGTATTCTGGCGGTTGTGCCGCACGGTGAAATCGAACCGGTTAACCAGCCTTTCCATGACTGGAACGGCGTGCTGCAACGCGTTGAGAAAGTGAAAGGGATTGCCGCCGCCGCGCCGTACATCAACTTCACCGGCCTGGTGGAAAGCGGCGCTAATCTTCGCGCAATCCAGGTTAAAGGGGTCGATCCGGCTCAGGAAACGCACCTGAGCGCGCTGCCGCACTATGTGCAGAACAACGCCTGGCAGGATTTTAAAGCGGGCCAGCAGCAAATTATCATCGGTAAAGGCGTTGCGGACGCGCTGAAGGTCAAGCAGGGCGACTGGATCTCCATCATGATCCCGAACAACGACGGCGGCAAGAAGCTTTCCCAACCCAAACGTGTTCGCCTGCATGTTGCCGGAGTTTTAGCGCTCAGCGGCCAGCTTGATCATAGCTTTGCCATGGTGCCGATGCAGGACGCGCAGGACTATCTGGACATGGGTGACAGCGTCACGGGTATCGCCATTAAAGTGAACGATGTATTCAATGCCAATAAGCTGGTGCGCGACGCGGGCGAAGTGACCAACGCATATGTTTATATCAAGAGCTGGATTGGCACCTATGGCTACATGTATCGCGATATCCAGATGATCCGCGCCATCATGTACCTGGCGATGGTGCTGGTTATCGGCGTGGCCTGTTTTAATATCGTCTCCACGCTGGTCATGGCAGTGAAGGATAAGAGTAGCGATATTGCCGTGCTGCGTACGCTTGGGGCAAAAGATGGCCTGATTCGCGCAATCTTTGTCTGGTACGGCCTGCTGGCGGGCCTGCTTGGCAGCGTGAGTGGGGTGATAGTCGGCGTGCTGGCCTCCTGGCAGTTGACCAATATCATTAACGTGATTGAAAAACTGATCGGGCATCATTTCCTGTCGGGGGATATCTACTTTATCGATTTCCTGCCGTCGGAACTGCATGGGCTGGA
>DALYUA010000425.1:0-3217 GCA_031993245.1 Buttiauxella sp.
AGCAGCCACGGCAGGCTGGTATTTTCATCCAGCACGATATCCTCGGTACGTTCAGGCACGGCTTCGTTGAGCGCGGGTAGCTGTGCCATTACCGGCTCCGGTAAATCATGAATAGAGACGCCCAGCCTCAACCCACCGCCCTGCTTCGCATACGCCGAAGCCACCGCGTACTTCACGACGTTTTTTAGCTCGCCCACGTTGCCACGGAAGACATAGTGCGCAAGCACCGACAGCAGGCGCGGGCTGATGCTCAACCCAAGGCCAACCTTTTTTGCCTCCAGCCAGAAGAATTGCAGGATCAGCGCTTCTTTCTCTTTACGGCTGCGGTTCTCCAGGTCCGGCAGCGCCACCTGAATAGGGATACGGCGAATAAAAGTGGTCAGGAAGGTACTGTGAATATCCTCGGTCGTAGCGAAAATCAGCCGCACGGAAACCTTTTGCCCGCGGGCAGTTTCTCCCAGCCGGTAGATTTCGCCCCGGTCAAGCCAGGTAAAGAGCTTTTCCTGCCCTTCGGCATGCAGGCGATGCACCTCATCAAGAAATAAGATGCCGCCGTCCGCCGCCTCGAAAGCCCCGGCTTTATCGGTACTGGCTCCGGTGAATGCCCCTTTCACATAGCCAAACAGGTTGCCCGCCAGCAACTCCGGGTTGCTGGCGTACTGCGCGCAGTTAAAGGTAACGAACGGCGCGCTGGCATCAATAAGACCGTGTGCGATGGCATAGTCATGCATCAGTTGCGCCAGATAACTTTTACCGGTGCCGCTGTCGCCGGTAATCAGCAGCGGCAGGCCGCCGTCAGGGTAAAACAGCGCGGTTTTAAGCTGCTCAATGGGCTTTTTCAGCGATCCCTCATGGCCTATCAGCAAGGAAAAATGATCCCGCTGCTCACGCTCGCCGTCATTTTCTGCCAGCAGCTCATCGATGCTTGCAAACTCCGTGCGCGAAAGCCGGTAGAACTGCTGCTCGAAGCTGGCCTTATGCAGGAAGTAAACGGGACGAGTATTGATTTTTACCAGCACGCCCTGCGCCACCAGCTGGTTGAGATAATGGCTGGCGGTGTTGCGCTGTAAACCAAAACGCTGCGCAAGATGGCTGGCGGTAAAGATCTCGCTGACGTCGTGCGGATCGAAAAAGTCGGTCTGGTTAATGAGGAAGGTGAGCAAATCGTCTTTACGCATGAAGCAATCCTTTCACAGCAGTGGGCGCAGCAGACCCTATGATGCCGTGAAAGCCTGGAGCGCAGACGATAACGCCGGGAAGGATTTTTGGTTTTGTGGGCGGCAGCACAAAAGCTGCCGGTATTAAGGTTACGCCAGCAGCAGATGGATACCCAGCTTGCTCAGACGCTTCACCTCCTGTTCGGGCAAGGCTCTGTCGCTGACGATATGGGTAAAGGCGCTAAGGGGCGCAATGCAAAACAGCGAGTGATGGTGATATTTAGAGCTGTCGGCAATAAGAATTTTTTTGTGCGCGTTAGCGATAATATCCTGTTTAATCGCCGCTTTCTCCTCGGTCGGAGTCGTAACGCCCTTCTCCAGGCTCCACGAGTTACAGCTCATAAACGCCACGTCCGGATGAATAGCCCGCAGCAAATTCCTGCCGTGATCGCCCACGCAGGACTGGCTGCTGTCGTCGATACGGCCGCCAATAATAGTCACTTCAATCTGACGAAACTCAGACAGGAACAGCGCAATGTGCAAATCCGCCGTAAACACGCGCAGCGGAAGATGGACCAGGCAACGTGCCAGCTCCAGCGCCGTCGTCCCGGCGTCCAGCACAACTGCATCCCCCGCAGAGACGAGCGACGCGGCTTCACGGGCGATCGCCTGTTTCTGTTTGAGGTTACGCTGCTGTTTTTCAAAGGTGGTAGGCTGAATGGGCACAAAATGCTTAAGCGCAACGCCGCCGTGGCTACGGCTGATGACGCCCTGCTCGTCCAGCTTTATCAAATCGCGGCGAATCGTTGCCGGAGAAGCGTCTACCGCTTCAACAAGTTGCTCCACTGTCACCAGATTATGGCTTTTCAACACCGCCATAATCTGGTCAAGACGATAATTACTCTTCATTTTTCGTGAGCTTACGCCAGTTGCATTGCGAGTTTAATCGAGACCTCCATGCTCTCAGATTTAGCTTTTCCTTGCCAGGCAATATCAAAAGCGGTGCCGTGATCCGCCGAGGTACGGATAAAAGGCAGACCGGCGGTGATGTTTACGCCATCGTAAAAGCCCAATAGCTTAAGCGGGATATGCCCCTGATCGTGATACATCGCCACCACCATATCGTACTGTCCTTCATAGGCCTGCAAAAAGACCGTATCCGGCGGACAAGGGCCGAACACCGTTAACCCCTGCGCTTTCGCCGCGTTGATGGCGGGCGTAACGATATTAATTTCTTCATCCCCGAACAGCCCGTTTTCACCGGCGTGCGGATTAACCCCGGCGACGGCAATACGTGGAGCGGCGTAACCCACGCGCCTGAGAAACTTATCGGCAATCCCGATAACAGTTTCAATGCGAGACTGGTTCAGCGTATCGAGGAACTTGCGCAGGGCGATATGCGTAGAAACGTGAATGACTTTCAGCTTATCGGTGTAAAGCACCATCGCGTAGTCTTTGCTGTTGGTCAGCTTCGCCAGCAGTTCCGTGTGTCCCGGGTACATATGCCCCGCGGTGTGCAGAGCTTCCTTATTCAACGGAGCCGTAGCAATAGCGTGAACCTCGCCAGCCATCGCCAGGTCAGTAGCTCTTTTCACGCAGCGGTAGGCCAAATCCCCCGCCTGCGCCTGCACTTTGCCCGGGAGCAGCTCTTGCGGCTGGTCGAGCGGCTCATCAAGCACGTTGATAACGCCGCGCGCAAAACGCGCCTGCGAAACCTGAGTGATGGGGCGTAAATCCACCTCGGGAACCAGACCTTGCTGGCAAACGCGCCGTAGAGTGGCCAGGCAGCCAATCACCACCGCCGGCGCGCCATTCAGTTCATCCGCCAGCAGCGCTTTAATAATGATTTCCGGCCCAATTCCCGCCGGATCGCCCATTGTTACCGCGATTGTTTTAGTGGTCACCGTACATCTCCTCAATAAAATAGAGCGCATCGCACAGCGTGCTCTCCGTACCAAACCCACCGGCTTTGGTGATCACCGGTAAATCGTCAATCTCGCTGTTAATAAAGGTTCCGCAAGGAATACAGGGCGCGACTTCACTCTCGATTCGATACCCTT
>DALYUA010000426.1:0-3207 GCA_031993245.1 Buttiauxella sp.
GCTGTCGGCCTTACCCACAAGCTGAGAAGGAATACGGTAAATCGGCTGGGTAAAATCAATGCTTTTGCGCCGCTGTTCGGTGATATTCATTGCCGAGTTGATGGCGTCGAATTTCTTTGCCATCAGGCCTGGTATTAACGCATCAAAAGAGGTTTCCACCCAGGAGCACTTCAGGCTCGCCGCCTTGCATATGGCGTTGCCCAGTTCGATATCAAAACCTTCCAGCTCCCCTGACGAATTACGGCTTTCAAACGGCGGATATTCAGCCTCAACGCCGTAGCGCATTTCTGTTGCTGCAAACCCGGAGAAAGCGCAGAACATCCCAACCACTAAACCCGACACCTGGATTTTTTTCATTGTGACCCCTTTTCAACGTGGTTTCAGCCGGCAAAGCGCCTGTGCGCCCGCCCGTAATGTGGCTTCATCTTTGGCAAAGGAAAGACGAATCAGTTTGTTATCCGTTCCGTCAGTGTAAAACGCGGAGAGCGGGATCGTCGCCACGCCTTGTTCAGTAATTAAACGCTTCACCATCTCGCTGTCAGGCTCATCGCTGAAATGGTCGAAACTTGCGAGCAGGAAAAATGACCCCGCGCTCGGCAGCAGTTTAAACGGCGACTCCGCCAATAACGACTGCATCAGATCGCGCTTGCGCTGGTAGAAAGCCGCCAGCGACAGATAGGTTTGCGGATCGGACATGTAGTCGGCAAAAGCGTACTGCATTGGCGTATCGGCAGAAAACATTAAAAACTGGTGCACCTTGCAAATCTCATCCATTAACGCCGCCGGAGCCAGGCAATATCCCACGCGCCAGCCCGTTACGTGGAACGTTTTACCAAACGAGGAGATGATGACGCTGCGTTCAGCAAGCTGTGGATGCGTCGCCATGCCGTGGTGACGCTTACCGTCAAACACGATGTGTTCATACACCTCATCGGATAAAATGACGATATCCGTGTTGCGCGTCAACGCCGCCAGCATATCCAGATCGTGCGCGCTCAATATCTGCCCGCTTGGGTTGTGCGGCGTATTGATGATGATCATGCGTGTACGAGGCGTAATGGCCGCCCGCACTTCGTCCCAGTTCACGGTGAAGCCCGGAAGCGCAAGCTTCAGGGCAACCGGTTTAGCCCCCTGCAGACGCACAATGGGCGCGTAGCTGTCGAAGGAAGGTTCAAAGTAGATCACTTCATCGCCCGGATGCACTAATCCGCTGATGGCGGAATAGAGCCCTTCGCTGGCGCTGGCGGTAATCAGCACTTCATCATTAGCGTCATAATGCGCGCCGTAGAGCGTTTCCACTTTCTCAGCTATCAGCGTTTTTAGCGGGGCAAGACCGGTCATCGCTGAGTACTGGTTATGATTATCCAGCATAGCTTTGGTGACGCCGGCAATCAGCTTAGGGTCGGGTGAAAAATTTGGCGCGCCCTGAGAAAGGTTAATCGCGTTATGCTGCGCCGAGAGCTGGCCGATAACGGTAAAAATGGTGGTTCCCACATCAGGCAGTTTTGAACGATGTTGAACCGGGGTATGGATAGTCATGGCTGCTCCTGTTGAAACCAGATTTGCATAACTATTCAAACTGGATGCGATTGCCACGACAAACGAATTGTTGTCATAATAGCCATGCAAAAAATGCATAGCTCAGCGGAGGGCACTATGGCGCGGCATAATTTTCCACTCAATACGGTTGATGCGTTTCTGGTCACGGCCAGGCATTTAAATCTCACCCGGGCAGCAAAAGAGTTATACCTCACGCAGGGGGCGGTCAGCCGTAAGATTGCCGCCCTTGAGGAGTGGCTGGGCTTTGCGTTATTTGAACGCCACGCGCGTGGTTTGTACCTTACGCCACAGGGAAGCGCTCTGCTGCCCGATCTGCAAAATGCTTTTGAGAAGCTGCTTGATGTCGCCGGGCGCGCCTGCCATAAACCGAACGTCATTCGCCTGAAGGCGCCGACCTGCGCGATGCGCTGGCTGGTGCCTAAAATCATACAGCTTGAGCTTCGTCTCCCGGATATTCAGGTTGCGCTTACCACCACCGTCGATCATGGCGTTAACTTTAAAAACGAACCTTATGATGTGGCGATTGTTTTTGGCCCCCACGCCAGAGCCGGCACGCTGCTTTTTGAAGAGATCCTCACGCCCGTCATCAGCCAGAGCCTGTTGCCGGCAGGTCAGCTTTCAGCCGAGGCCATGCAGCATTTAACTTTCCTGCACCCGACGCGCGATCGCACGGACTGGTCGCTGTGGCTTGCCAGCTCTCCGGCAATAAAACCTGCGATGGTAAGGAACCAGCATTTCGATACGATGGATCTGGCCATAAGCGCCGCTATTCAGGGGTTCGGGATAGCCATCGCCGATGAAGCTTTGGTTGCAGAGGATCTACGGATGGGCAGACTAGTGCGCCCTTTCGCGCACAGCGTGAAAACCGGAGCTAGCTATCGCCTGGCCTTACGCCCGGGTAGCGAGAATATGTCCGGGCTGGAGGCTTTCTGTGAAAGCTTGCTTATGCCGGGTTGAACTGGTTTGCCGGGCATACGCTATATTTGTTCTACCAGAGGATAAAATTCATGGTTCTCTTTATGCATTCGCTCATGGACCTTGCGTAAAACGATATTGGCGTCCCGGCGAAATTCTTCATCATGACCGGATACTTTTTCAGCGGTATTCCAGCGCCGGGAGAAAGCGTCGTACTGAATGACAATATCGGCCATTTCAGTTTGAAACTGTAAACTCATCCTTTTTAATTTTGCGTCATTTACTTTTTCCAGATAAGGATATAAAAACTGATCTTCAGCAGAGAGGTGGATTTTAATAACTGAACTCATGCTAATGACGGCCTGAGCTATTTCCTTTGCATGTTGCGATATACCTGCATGACTCAGTTCTCTGAGTTTGTTGAGTTTATCTATTATTTCAGCATGCTGGCTTTTCATTTTATCGATATTCATGGATTACTCCTTATCTGCATTATCGCGCCTCAATAAGATGCATGTTAAATACATCTTTAAGAATTAGCAACGCCTTATTTGCAGAATAAAAAGCCTGAGATTTAGGTTAAGGCGTTATTAATTTCAGCACAGGATCATCCTAATCTGACGTGCTGTTTCATTACGCGTTTAAATAACTGCATGCGGGTTCGCATAAATCGATTACTTATCCTGAACTGCGCCTGTTTATTCACGCCGATTAACATCGTTCTGTCTTTAC
>DALYUA010000427.1:0-3198 GCA_031993245.1 Buttiauxella sp.
GAGTAACGAAGCCTATGCGCTGGGGGCGGGAATATTCTTTGTGGTGTATGCCTTCCTTGGCGTACCCGCAAACCTGCTGTTACGTAAATGGGGAGCCCGCCGGTGGATTGGCGGCACGACATTGCTGTGGGGGATGCTCTCTGCTGCCATGGCGTATGCCGACTCCGAGGCGAAGTTCCTTATCGTGCGCACGCTGTTAGGGGCTGCCGAAGCGGGTTTCTTCCCGGGGATGATTTACCTCACTTCGCAGTGGTTCCCACAACGCAACCGCGCCGCCGTTATGGGCCTGTTTTATATGGGCGCACCGCTGGCCTTGACGCTTGGATCGCCGCTGTCAGGAGCTTTGCTTGAAATGCATGGCTTTATGGGCAGCCCCGGCTGGTACTGGATGTTCCTTATCGAAGGTTTGCTGGCGGTAGCGGCAGGGTTCTTTACCTTCTTCTATCTCGATGATACGCCGGAGAAGGCCCGTTTTCTGACGGACGAAGAGAAGCAGGCGCTGCTGACGCAGCTGGCAAGCGAGGAAGAAAAGAAAACGACCTCTCGCTTCAGGGATGCCATCAGCAATGGCCGTGTCTGGCTGCTGGCGATTATCTATATGACGATTCAGATTGCGGTATACGGGCTGATTTTCTTCCTGCCAACCCAGGTTGCGGAACTGATGGGCACGAAAGTGGGCTTTACCGTTTCGCTGGTCACCGCGATCCCGTGGATAGCGGCGCTGTTTGGCACCTGGTACATTCCACGCTACTCCGACCGAACGGGCGATCGCCGTAACGTTGCCGCTTTGACGCTGCTTGCCGCTGGCATCGGGATCGGCGTTTCGGGGCTGGTTAGTCCGGTTCTGGCGATCGTTGCGCTTTGCGTGGCGGCCATTGGATTTATCGCCGTACAGCCTGTGTTCTGGACGATGCCCACGCAACTGCTTTCCGGAACCGCACTTGCGGCTGGTATTGGATTTGTGAACCTGTTCGGGGCGGTTGGCGGCTTCCTTGCACCGCTTATCCGCGTCAAAGCTGAAACCGTTTTTGACAGCCATGCGGCAGGATTGCTCGCGCTTGCCGGGATCGCCGTTATTGGCTCTTTGATTATCTTCACGCTGCGCGTGGCTAAGCAGACGCCGCTGGCCAGCCCGCAGCGTTCATAACGCATAAGGACTTCTATGAACACAATTTTATCTAACCCCTTCAGACAAGGATTACTCAACGGTGAAGTGCAGATCGGCCTGTGGCTGAGCAGCACCTCTTCCTATCTGGCGGAGATTGCGGCGACGTCGGGCTATGACTGGCTGCTGATTGATGGCGAACATGCGCCAAATACCGTGCAGGATCTGTATCACCAGCTGCAGGCTATTGCAGCCTACAGCAGTCAGCCGGTTATCAGGCCGGTTGAAGGCCAGAAAAGCATTATCAAGCAGATGCTGGATATTGGGGCGCGCACGCTGCTGATCCCGATGGTAGACACGCCGGAGCAGGCGCGTGAAATTGTCAGCGCTACGCGCTATCCGCCGGCGGGGACGAGAGGAGTAGGAGCAAGCGTTGCACGTGCCGCACGCTGGGGACGCGTAGAAAACTATATGGCGAAGGCAAACGACGAGCTATGCGTGTTGATTCAGGCAGAAAGTAAACTCGCGCTGGATAATCTGGACGCGCTGCTTGAGATTGACGGTATCGACGGGGTATTTATCGGGCCTGCTGATTTGTCCGCGTCACTGGGTTATCCGGACAACGCGGATCATCCCGAAGTGCAACGTATTATCGAACAAAGTATTCGTCGCATCAGGGCCGCCGGCAAAGCTGCAGGCTTTCTTGCCGTGTCGCCGGAGATGGCGCGTAAGTGCATTGCGTGGGGGGCTAACTTTGTCGCTGTAGGCGTCGATACGATGCTTTATACCCAGGCGCTGGATGCGCGGCTTGCCATGTTTAAAGATGCGACGCTTACAACCGGGCAAAAAAATAGCTACTGATTACACATACGGGCCCAGGGATGAGCCCGTTGTATAAGCATTTCCTCTGACGCACGTTATTGACGCCTTTCATCGCTTCATCCAGATTACTCAGCACCTCGTGCTCAGGATTAATTAAGATGACCGATCTGCTCATTCGCACCCTCTCTTTTTCTGATATTGAATCCAGGCTTGCGGAACTTAATAAAGTGCTGATCGACTGCGTCGCGGACGGCGCATCGGTAAGCTTTATGCAGCCTTTATCCATCGGGAAAGCCACTGACTTCTGGCAGCATGTCGCCCACAGTGTGGAAAACCAAAAGCGGGTAGTTCTGGTCGCGGAAGATGAACATCAGCAGATCGTCGGCACCGTGCAGTTGATTACCGACCAGCCGGAAAACCAGCCCCATCGTGCTGACGTGGCGAAACTGCTGGTTCATCCGTGCGCTCGCCGCCGTGGCGTCGCACAACGCCTGATGCAGCAGCTTGAAGATGTCGCGTTACAGGCCGGAAAAACCGTTCTGGTGCTGGATACCGCCACCGGCAGTGGCGCCGAGTTGTTCTACCAAAATAACGGCTGGCAGCGGGCAGGAAAAATCCCCGCATATGCGCTGATGCCTGACGGTGAGCTTTGTTCAACGACCTTTTACTACAAACAGCTTTGAATTAATTGGTATAACAACTTACCTTGATCAAAACGGGGTTTTACTTTGACGAGTTCTGATAGTTTGAACGGCATATCTCTGTTCGTTTATCTGACTTTCGCCAAGGAATAACATAGTGAAAACGCTTAATCGTCATGATTTTCCCGGTGCCCGCTATCCCGATCGCATTATCCAGTTTGGTGAAGGTAATTTTTTACGTGCCTTCATCGACTGGCAGATAGATTTACTCAATGAACACACGGACCTTAATGCAGGTGTAGTAGTAGTGCGCCCGATCGACAGCGAGTTTCCGCCGTCGCTATCAACTCAGGACGGGCTTTATACCACGGTGATCCGCGGTTTGAACGAGCAGGGCGAAGCCGTCAGCGACGCACACCTTATCCGCTCGGTAAACCGCGAAATCAACGTTTATCAGGACTACGACGCGTTCCTCAAGCTGGCGCATAACCCGGCTATTCGCTTCGTCTTTTCGAACACTACCGAAGCGGGTATCAGCTACCATGCGGGAGATAAGTTTGAAGATGCTCCGGCGGCCAGCTATCCGGCAAAACTGACTCGTCTGCTGTTCGAACGCTTCAGCTATTTTGA
>DALYUA010000428.1:0-3167 GCA_031993245.1 Buttiauxella sp.
GGTGTCTGGGGCAACCCAGAAAATGTAATTCTTTGTTTTTATCAGTGCTCAGAACAGTTAAGCACACAGAAATTTGCCGGGTTTCTCACGGGCCGCTAAGCGACCCGCCAGATTGGTGACAAACATCCGAAAAGCGTGGTTTCCGGGTGTCTGGGGCAACCCAGAAAATGTAATTCTTTGTTTTTATCAGTGCTCAGAACGGTTAAGCACACAGAAATTTGTCGGGTTTCTCACGGGCCGCTAAGCGACCCGAGTTTTGAAAGATTTACAGAACCAGGCCGCCGACAATAAAGCCGAGGATCACGCATAGCGTGATGGCAATCACGCCCGGAATTAAGAAGGCGTGGTTAAACACATATTTACCGATGCGCGTTGAGCCGGTGTCGTCCATTTCTACCGCTGCCAGAAGCGTTGGGTAGGTTGGCAGCACGAACAGAGCGGAAACGGCAGCAAAAGAGGCTATGGCGGTGAGCGGACTGACGCCCAGCATCAGCGCCGCAGGCATCAGCGCCTTGGTAGTAGCCGCCTGCGAGTAAAGCAGCGTTGCAGCAAAGAACAGCACTACCGCCAGCAGCCACGGATAGCTTTGCAGCAGGTCGCCCGCAAACGCCTGGATATCAGCGATATGATGTTTTACAAAGGTATCGCCCAGCCACGCCACGCCCAGCACGCAGACACAGGCGCTCATGCCGGATTTAAAGGTGCTGGCGTTGAGGATTTCGCCGGTGTCGATTTTACAGGTGATAGAGATAAGCGTGGCGATGGTCAGCATGAATACGACAATGGCTTCGTTACGCGGCAGTACCGGGTTCTGAATCAGGCCAACGGTATCGCTGATAGCGGTGGCGTAAAACATCACCGCCACTATCCCCGTCAGAAACAGCAGCACCGAGCGTTTGGCGTGCGGTTTCAGTTTAAAGACCTGGCTGCCCCGCAGTTGCACTTCGCCTTTGGCAAGACGTTCCTGATAAACCGGATCGTCTTTCAGTTCGCAGCCGAGGAAGTTACAGACGATGGCGGTCAGCATAACGGCAACCAGCGTAACCGGAATACAGATAGCCAGCAGGGTCAGGTAGCTGACGCCCAACGGCTCCATAATGCCCGCAAAGAAAACGACGGCTGCGGAAATTGGCGAAGCGGTGATAGCAATCTGGGAGGCCACCACGGCGATGGAGAGTGGACGGGAAGGGCGAATACCTTGCTCTTTTGCCACCTCGGTAATAACCGGCAGCGTGGAGAACGCCGTATGCCCGGTGCCTGCCAGGACGGTCATAAACCAGGTGACGAGCGGGGCGAGAAAGGTGATGTATTTAGGATGGCGACGCAGCAGACGCTCTGCGAGGCTTACCAGGTAGTCCATACCGCCTGCCACCTGCATAGCGGCAATCGCGGCGATAACCGCCATGATGATTTCGATGACGTCAAAGGGGATGGCCCCGGGCTTAATCTGGAACAGCAGAGTAAGAACCAATACGCCCAGACCGCCGGCAAAACCAATGCCTATGCCGCCAAGCCGGGCTCCGAGATAAATCGCCAGCAGGACGATAACGAGTTCAGCGCCAAACATAGTGTGCTTCCTTGAAGTTTAATGAGTTGAAAATAAGTTGTTGTATTAATGTAAGCCTGAAACGAAAAAGGCACGTCGCGATGGACGTGCCTTTTGGCTTTGCTAGCTGGTCGGAATTATCATTGTTCGTTTTCATCCGTGTAGCGTTTTGCTTTGTAAACCGGGTGCATCAAATTATGGATCGAGAATATATCGTCTAATTCGGCTTCTGTCAGCAGGCCGCGCTCGAGTACGACCTCTCGCACGCTCTTACCGGTTTCCGCACAAATCTTGCCGACAATGTCACCGTTATGGTGACCAATAAACGGATTCAGATAGGTCACGATACCAATTGAGTTGTAGACGTAGCTTTCACAGACTTCTTTATTCGCGGTAATGCCGTTAATGCATTTTTCCAGCAGGTTATAGCAGGCGTTAGTCAGGATATGGATGGATTCGAACATCGCCTGGCCGATAACCGGCTCCATTACGTTCAACTGTAGCTGTCCCGCTTCGGAGGCCATGGTCACGGTGGTGTCGTTACCAATGACTTTGAAGCACACCTGATTCACCACCTCTGGCACAACCGGGTTCACTTTGGCTGGCATAATGGACGAACCGGCCTGCAGTTCTGGCAGATTGATTTCGTTCAGGCCCGAGCGCGGCCCGGAAGAAAGCAGGCGAAGATCGTTACAGATCTTCGACATTTTCACCGCAAGGCGCTTGAGCGAGCTGTGAACCATCACGTAGGCGCCGCAGTCAGACGTTGCTTCAATCAGGTCTTCGGCAGGGACGCACGGCAGGTTGCTGACTTCAGCCAGTTTTTGTACGGCCAGATGCTGGTAGCCTTCTGGCGTGTTCAGGCGCGTGCCGATTGCCGTGGCGCCAAGGTTAACCTCCAGCAACAGTTCTGCGGTACGCAGCAGGTTTTTAGTCTCTTCGTTTAACAGAACGTTGAAGGCATGGAATTCCTGCCCCAGCGTCATCGGCACCGCATCCTGCAGCTGGGTACGCCCCATTTTCAGGATGTTTTCAAATTCGACAGCTTTACGCTGGAAGCCTTCGCCCAGCTGGTTAATGGCATCGATCAGTTTGATGATGGAGGCGTAAACCGCAATGCGGAAACCGGTTGGGTAGGCGTCGTTGGTAGACTGGCATTTATTAACGTGATCGTTCGGGTTGAGGTACTGGTATTCACCTTTCTGGTGACCCATCAGCTCCAGCCCGATATTGGCAAGCACTTCGTTGGTGTTCATGTTAACGGAGGTGCCTGCGCCGCCCTGGTATACGTCTACCGGGAACTGATCCATGCATTTACCGTTATTCAGCACTTCGTCACAGGCCTGGATAATGGTGTTGGCGATGCTTTTCGGGATAGTTTGCAGCTCTTTGTTCGCCATCGCCGCCGCTTTTTTCACCATGACCATGCCACGTACAAACTCAGGAATGTCGCTGATTTTGTTGTTACTGATGTAGAAATTTTCAATCGCTCTCAGAGTATGGACACCGTAGTAGGCATCCGCTGGCACTTCCCTGGTACCCAACAAGTCTTCTTCGATACGAATGTTATTTAACATGTGAACCTTCTTTTTCAAGCTGCCAATAAATGCACCGTTTTCAC
>DALYUA010000429.1:0-3156 GCA_031993245.1 Buttiauxella sp.
ATTGAGTAAAGGTTTTGCAGCCCTGACGAACGGCGTCAAAATCGCCCTGAATAGTTGCTTCCAGCCAGACGGCGGCGCGACAATGTTCCGGCAAAATGCCGGTTTGAACCCGAGACATGCATCCTCCTGAATGTCAGATGAGCGACTTTATAAGCATATGGAAACACTCACTCAACTGGACGTAATTTCTTTTAATTTGAAAATCAACTCGTTGATTCTCTGGTTTAAAACAAAATGACCAGAAAACCACGTTTTTCTGGTCATTTTCATCCGATATCAATGCCACGCAATGTGGCATTTATCGGCATATCATACTCGATTACGGCTGCACCTACTTGAGGAGACGCAAACCAGGCGCGGATTTATTTACGCCAGATAATTTTGCTGATGGTCCATTTTTTGAGCGTATCGTCGGCTGGCATCAGGCCTTCCGGCCCACGCCATTCGCCGCTAAACAGATAGCTGATGTGCTGGCTGTCTGCCGCTTTGCATTCCACGCTTTGCGCATCGTCGCCCGTGCCTTTTGCACATGCCCCGTAGGCTTTGTCATAAAGTTCGCTAAACGGCGTTCCAATCTCAACGCCGCTTGCGGTTTTAATGTCTTTATCCATGACGTCCACGCGGCTTACCGTGCCGTTATCGCCGTTCACGATAACCATCAGCGTCTTGTCATCCATCGCTTCAAAATAACGAACCACGGTGCCGTTATCGGTTTTCATGCCGCTGCGCAGACGATAATTATCGTTAAGCCCTTCGCTGACGGCTTCTTCATTCATTGGCGTACTGGCGTTTAAGCCGCCGACGCCCTGCTCGCTCACTTCAGGCGAGGAATCAAACCAGCTCATCGGCGAGAGGCTTGACCAGTGCATGTTAGAAATTGTCGAACAACCGCTCAGTATCAGCGACGCGGCTAACATCATCAGGCGCAAAGACTTCATCAATAATTCCTTTGTTTTGGAGTGATAACAGGCATTGGAGTACAAACTTCCTTAAAAGTGCCCCTTCATTCACGCTGTGGCGCAAAGTAGTCACGTAAACGGCGGCTGGTGCACAGCCACCACAGGGCGAAAACATCGCCGGTCAGCAGCGCCAGCGTCATGCCTGTCAGCGCTTCTCCCCGCCATATCACCACAATTTGCCAGACCAGAACGGCCACCTGCGCGGCAATTAAAACCCAGCGCCAGGCAGCCCATAACCTCGGCCAGAGATGGCGACGGCCGCTGATGACAAACGCCAGCGCCGCCGGAACGCCGGGCAGCAGGCCCAGCCAGAAGTTGTCGCGATCGGGGTAGAACAGACCGAGCAGGGCATCGCCCTGCTGGCGGGATGCGCCCGCCAGCACCAGCAAAAACCAGGTCCGCGCCTGAAAAAGAAGAATGCACCAGAACAGAAAAGGTGTTTTCAGATTACCGTTAACGTCATAATCCGAGGGGGGATATTTAAAAAGCATCAATACTCTTGGTCTTCAATCAGTCGCTTGCCCAGCATTACTACATCCTGCTGTTCATATTCCAGCCGCTCGTACATGCCGATCACCAGATCGTTTTCTTCACGCACCATGATATGGATTTTTGGACAGCCGCGCGCAATGAGCTTTTTTTCAAGGCGGCTAAGCAACGCGTTGGCAATACCGCGCCCGCGAAATTCAGGATGCACGCCAAGATAGTACGCCGAGCCACGGTGGCCGTCGTAACCGCCCATCAATGAGCCGACAACTTCCCCGCCCACTTCTGCCACCAGAAACAGATCCGCATCGTGCTGCAACTTACGTTCGATATCCATTTCAGGATCGTTCCACGGGCGCAGAAGATCGCAGCGCTCCCAAAGGGTGATGACCTCTTCGAAATCTTCCTGCCGAAAAACGCGTATTTCCATGGTATTAGCCGCTTTTAGTCTTAAAAACCTGATTATGGCGCGTCCTTCCCGTTAAGCCAATATCTGCCGCAAAAGCCGGTAAAAAATGGCATACTTGTTACCTGTTCATGTATTGAAATGAAAAGATAAACATTACGACCAAACGCCTGTCGTTAACGCATTGACGATACGATATAAATGCTAAACAAGAATTCATAAGATAAATAATTAGCCGTATGAGTAAAATTAAAACACTGACGCAACTCACCACCCGCCGCCAGTTGCTGCTTACTGGTTTGGCTGCCCTGACATTATCCGGCGCAAGTAAGGCACTGGCCCACCAGGAGAGTAAAACGCTCAAAACCACGACTCATCACAGTAAACCAGCAAAGAAGTCCGGCGGCCGCCGCCTTGTAATGTTAGATCCCGGCCACGGCGGCATTGATACCGGCGCCATTGGACATAATGGTTCGAAAGAGAAACACGTGGTGCTGGCGATTGCCAAAAACGTGCGCAGCATTCTGCGCAGCAAGGGGATCGAAGCCAGGCTGACACGCACCAGCGACGAATTTATCCCTTTGTACGACCGCGTTGAGATTGCCCACAAGCACGGCGCTGACCTGTTTATGTCTATTCACGCCGATGGCTTTACCAGCCCAACGGCAGCAGGTGCGTCCGTTTTCGCCCTCTCCAATCGCGGCGCCAGTAGCGCCATGGCGAAGTACCTTTCTGATAAAGAGAACGCCGCCGACGATGTGGCGGGCAGCAAGGTGAAAAACAAAGACCATTATCTGCAACAGGTGCTGTTTGACCTGGTACAAACAGACACCATCAAAAATAGCCTGACGCTTGGATCGCATATCCTTAAGCAAATTAAACCAGTACATAAGCTTCATAGCCGCAATACCGAACAGGCCGCTTTCGTGGTGTTAAAATCACCGTCGATTCCTTCGGTGCTGGTAGAAACGTCATTTATTACCAACCCCGGCGAAGAAAAACTCCTCGGTACGGCGGCGTTTCGCCATAAAATTGCCAGCGCGATAGCCGAAGGCGTCATTAGTTATTTCAACTGGTTCGATAATCACAAAGCACACGGTAAGAAACGTTAATCCTATGAATACGCCCGATATCCACGCCGTAAAACAGTATCTGCTGCAGCTACAGGAGACCATTTGTCAGCAGCTTGCCGCCGTTGACGGCGCTGCCTTTGAAGAAGATAGCTGGCAAAGAGAAGGCGGCGGTGGCGGTCGCAGCCGGGTATTACGCGGTGGAAACGTATTTGAGCAGGCGGGCGTTAACTTT
>DALYUA010000430.1:0-3150 GCA_031993245.1 Buttiauxella sp.
CGGATGAATGTCAGCCGCCACGAAGAAACGGTTGGCGTTCTTCAGTTTGCTTACGCGCTTTGCCATCGCCATTGCTTCAGCGGCAGCGGTTGCTTCGTCAAGCAGTGAAGCGGAGGCGATGTCCAGGCCGGTCAGATCCAGCGTCACCTGCTGGAAATTCAGCAGCGCTTCGAGACGGCCCTGAGAAACTTCCGGCTGATAAGGCGTGTACGCGGTGTACCAGCCTGGGTTTTCTAACATGTTACGCAGGATCACCGGCGGGGTTTGCACCGCGGTGTAACCCATCCCAATGTAGGTTTTGAAGCATTTATTGCGGCTGGCAATGGTCTTTAATTCAGCCAGTGCGGCAAATTCTGTTGCAGCAATGCCCACCTGCGGCGGCTGTGCAAGCTGAATATCAGCCGGAACAATCGTGGACATTAGTTCATTTAAAGAACCAGCCCCCACGGCCTCCAGCATTTCATGCTGCTGCTGGGCGGAAGGGCCAATGTGGAGGTCGATAAACGCTTCGTGGTTCTCAAGGCTACGTAAGGACTGGGTCATGAGCGGTGATTCCTGAAAACATGCAGAACTTTAGCGGTGGATGGCGCGACGCTTATCCACCCTACAGAACAAATCTCGGTGAACATCGTAGGGCGGGTAAGCAGAGCCTCACCCGCCAGATACAGTATTACTCGTTTTCTAACAGGGCTTCATACGCGGCGGCGTCCAGCAGACCGTCTAACTCAGACTCGTCGCTGGCTTTGATTTTGAAGATCCAGCCGCCGGTGTACGGCTCGCTGTTTACCAGCTCCGGCGTGCCTTCCAGCTCGCTGTTCACGGCGATGATTTCACCGCTGACTGGCGCATAGATATCGGATGCGGCTTTCACCGATTCCGCAACGGCGCAGTCGTCGCCGGCGCTGACGGTAGCGCCCACTTCTGGCAGATCCACAAACACCATGTCACCCAGCAATTCTTGCGCGTGTTCGGTGATGCCTACGGTCCAGGAGCCATCCGCTTCTTTACGCAGCCATTCATGTTCTTTGCTGTATTTCAGTTCATTAGGCACATTGCTCATCGTTCTTTCCCTCTATCAAAATTTACTGTGCGACGGGCTTACCGGCGCGAACAAAAACAGGTTTAGTGACTTTTACCGGCATTTCGCGGTTGCGGATCTGGACGATGGCGGTGTCGCCGATGCCTGCCGGTACGCGCGCCAGAGCAATACTGTAGCCAAGCGTTGGCGAGAAGGTGCCGCTGGTAATAATCCCTTCGCAGACGTTGCCGGATTCGTCGGTGAAACGAACGGGCAGCTCATTACGTAATACGCCTTTCTCGGTCATGATCAAGCCGACCAGCTTCTCTGTGCCTTTTGCGCGCTGCGCTTCAAGCGCTTCGCGGCCGATAAAATCGCGGTCGGCAGGCTCCCAGGCCACGGTCCAGCCCATGTTTGCCGCCAGCGGAGAAACGCCTTCGTCCATTTCCTGGCCGTAGAGATTCATGCCAGCTTCCAGACGCAGCGTGTCGCGCGCGCCGAGACCACAAGGTTTAACGCCCGCCTCAACAAGATGCGCCCAGAATTCTGCGGCCTTCTCGTTTGGCATGGCGATCTCATAGCCCGCTTCGCCGGTATAGCCGGTGGTGGCGATAAACAAATCGCCCGCCTGCACGCCAAAGAATGGCTTCATGCCTGCTACCGCGTTGCGCTGTTCTTCGGTAAACAGTTTGGCGGCTTTTGCCTGGGCGTTGGGGCCCTGTACGGCAATCAGAGCCAGATCGTCCCGCACGGTCAATTCAACGGCGAACGGCTCCGCGTGCTGGCTGATCCACTCAAGGTCTTTTTCGCGGGTGGCGGAGTTCACCACCAGGCGGAAATAGTCTTCAGTAAAGAAATAGATAATGAGATCGTCGATAACGCCGCCGGACGCGTTCAGCATCCCGGTATAAAGGGCTTTGCCCGGCTGGGTCAGTTTGGCAACGTCGTTGGCTACCAGGTAGCGCAGAAATTCACGGGTGCGGCTGCCGTGTAAATCGACAATGGTCATGTGGGAAACGTCGAACATGCCCGCATCGGTACGCACCGCGTGGTGTTCGTCAATCTGCGAGCCGTAGTGCAGCGGCATCATCCAGCCATGAAAATCCACCATGCGCGCGCCGCAGATATTATGTTGTTCAAACAAAGGGGTCTGTTGAGCCATCTTTTCCTCTTTAACCGACTGGTTACCAGGCGTTTTTACGCTTTGTTTCCGTCAGACGAAACCCGGCATCGCTACCGTTCCCGGTAGCGACGCAAACGTTACCTTTGCGCTGAACTTACCACCGAAAGGCGACGTAAACCATAAGGGGAAAACGGCTGTTACATTAGCTTATGACCAAAACGGGCGATGCAGCATGCAGAGTATTCGTCTACAAAAATGCGAGGAAGCGCGCATAAATCGGAAGTGTTAAAGGCAGAAGTTAGAGTTAGCTAACACTTACAACCATTTCAGAAACAATTTCGCTGCTTTTCTAAAAACAACGCATTAAAAAAAGTAATCTGAAAAAAGCGGTGAGATTAGAATATTTCAAATGAGGGAGAGGTTTCCCTTCCCGGCTGGCGGAAAGGGAAATGTGACGGGTTTAACGTTATGCTTTAACGCAGCCAGGAAGGGAGATCTTGTAGGCCCATCGCCTGGCGGATTAATTTCTGTTTTACACCGGGTACGCTGTCCGCAAGCTTCAGGCCGATATCACGCAGCAATTTTTTCGCCGGATTGCTGCCTGCGAACAAATCGCGGAAGCCCTGCATGCTCGCCAGCATCATTGCCGCGCTATGCTTACGGCTACGCTCGTAGCGACGCAGATACAAATATTGCCCGATATCTTTGCCCTGGCGATGCGCACGACGTACTTCATCAATCAGCCCGGCGGCATCCATAAAACCAAGATTAACGCCCTGCCCGGCCAGCGGATGGATAGTATGCGCCGCATCCCCCACCAGCGCGAGGCGATGGGCTGCGAAATTACGCGCATAGCGGCCCGTTAGCGGGAAGACCTGGCGCTCGCTTTCAAGTTTGCATAGCCCCAGGTGCATATCAAAAGCCACGGAAAGCGCCTGATTAAACGCTTCTGGCGTGGCATTTTGCATACGCTCTGCTTCCAGCTGCGGCAGCGACCAGACAATCGAGC
>DALYUA010000431.1:0-3147 GCA_031993245.1 Buttiauxella sp.
TGTGAAAGGCTTTGCGCAGCTCCGTCGAGGGCGCCAGCGTTTTGGCCCACTCATCGTAGTGCAGATCGGCTTTCTTCACGCCACGCGGCCACAGGCGGTCTACCAGCACCCGGTAGCCATCGTCCTGAGCGTATTCATCGTACAGGCGTTTGCAGTGGATCATTGCGGCTCCTTTTCGAACTCTTCTATTCGGCTTAGCAGCGCCGGAATCTGGTGCTCGGCATAAACCTCGATGCCATACTGGCGCAGCAGCGCTGCCGCGACACCTTCACCGGGTAACGTGACGCCCTGAAAGCGCCCGTCGTAAATTTTTTGGCTGCCGCAGGTCGGGCTGCCATCGGTCATCAGAGCAAACTGACAACCATTTTTCTGGGCGGTTTTGAGCGCCAGCCATGCGGCCAGAAGATAAGCCTGCGTGACGTCGCTGCCGTCGCTTTCCAGAATACGTGCTGCGCCAGATAAAGCGGCAGCGCCATCGCCACCGGCGAGTTCCGCAGGTAATCGCGGGGTAGCCATGCCGGCGGCAAGCTCCGGGCAATGGATGACCAGACGTTGCTCCTGCTGCCAGCGTTCCAGCGCTGCGGCAAACCACGGTTTATCGCTGCCGTTATAGCGTACTTTAAAGCCCATCAGGCAGGCGCTGACCAGAATTTTTGCTTTCATCACGTAATAGTGTTGGCGGGGGGAGGGGCTACGGTACTACAAGGCGATTATCCATTTCTACCCTGCTAATTTTCGGCGTTGCCAGACAACCCCGACGTGACTACGCTATCCCGCAAGTCCCTGTCAAAATGACGACGGTGCGTTTCTGGCGATACGCTATGTGCGTGAAAATAATATTCCCTTTCATATCGCCAGGCAGCACGGCTCTCCTGAATCCTCTCTCCGCGCGAATGACCGCTGCCCGGTTTAATATTCCCGATCACAAAACAGTCAGTTGCTGGGCTAAACGCGCGGCAAACCGCCTGCAGGACCCGATATGCGGACTCATCATATCCAAGGCTGTACACCATAATCGGCGCTGCGGTTACCGCCGTATGACGCATGAGCTGAAGACGCAGGGCCACGGCATTAATCATAAAAAGGTGTCCCGGTTGATGCACGAACTTGATTGACGGGCACCGATCAGGCGGAAGAAATATCGTAGCCGGCAGGGCAGGACCGAACTATACAATCACGACATAATCAAGACGGAACCGGGAGACCTGAGCCCGGTAAATTACCGGACTCGGTCTCACTCCGGCCTGAACCTGTTCCAGGTAATGGGGTTCAGATCATAGCGGAGAGGGCTCCCAGTTACCCTTCGACTTTTACCGCTGCCGCTGCCAGAACAGCGCGTTCAACAGCATTTTCAATGTCACTTCCCGTTGCCAGCGCCACGCCCATTCGACGCTTACCGTTAATCTCCGGCTTACCAAACAAACGTACCTGCAAACCTGTACCTGTTGCAGCGGAGACATTACCAAATTTCACATTATCGCTGGTGAGCTCCGGTAAAATTACTGCGGACGCCGCCGGGCCGTACTGACGAATACCGCCAACCGGCAGGCCGAGAAAAGCGCGCACGTGCAGGGCAAACTCGGAAAGATCCTGCGAAATGAGGGTGACCATGCCGGTGTCATGCGGACGAGGAGATACTTCGCTAAAAATCACTTCATCTCCGCAGATAAACAGCTCTACGCCAAACAGGCCATAGCCTCCCAGCGCGAGCACGACTTTTTCCGCGATTTCCTGTGCGCGGGCGAGCGCTTTTTCGCTCATTTGCTGTGGCTGCCAGGATTCGCGGTAGTCGCCGTCTTCCTGGCGATGGCCGATTGGCGCACAAAAATGCACGCCGTCCACGGCGCTGATGGTCAGCAGGGTTATCTCAAAATCAAAATTTACCACGCCTTCGACGATAACCTTGCCTTTGCCCGCGCGTCCGCCTTGTTGCGCATACTCCCAGGCTTGTGCAAGCTGTTCGCGGAAACGAACGAAGCTTTGCCCCTTGCCGGAGGAGCTCATGACTGGCTTAACGATACAGGGCAGGCCAATCTCTTCCACAGCCTGCAGAAAGTCGGTTTCAGCATCAGCAAAGCGGTAACTGGACGTAGGAAGGGATAACGCTTCCGCAGCCAGGCGACGAATGCCTTCACGGTTCATGGTGAGCTGGGTTGCGCGTGCGCAGGGCACGACGCGTTGGCCTTGCTGCTCCAGCGCTATCAGCATATCGGTGGCGATAGCTTCAATTTCAGGAACGATAAAATCGGGGCTTTCCTTGAGGACCAGCGCCTTCAGCGCCGCAGCGTCGAGCATATCGATGACATGACTGCGGTGCGCCACGTGCATGGCAGGGGCATCCGCATATCTGTCGACGGCAATCACTTCCAGCCCCAGACGCTGGCATTCAATGGCTACTTCTTTTCCTAATTCGCCTGAACCTAGCAGCATAACGCGCGTGGCCGCTGGACGCAGGGCCGTTCCCAACATTGACATAATTCGCTTACCTGATGTGATAAAATAAACGGCCGCAGTATATACGAAAACGATTGCGTACGCAGCGGCTTTCCCGCTTGCGCAGTACGTCTGATATAATTATACTGTATAAATACACAGTTAAACGGAGCTGCAAATATGGCGGTTGAAATTAAATACGTTGTTGTGCGAGAGGGGCAGGAAAAAATGTCTTTTGCCAGTAAAAAAGAAGCTGATGCCTACGACAAAATGCTCGACCTGGCGGAGGTGTTAGGTGACTGGCTGCATCAATGTCCTGTCGCTTTCGAAGAAGGGCAGAGCGACGCGCTGGCAATGTGGCTGGCGGAAAACAAAGAGGTGCTCTCTACGGTGTTAAGAAGCGGTAAACTGCCGGGCGCGACAGCAACCGCCAGTGAACCAGAAACCCCGGACGAGGATAACGTTACCGCTCACCCCGGACGTAAACGCACTAAGGCTGCATAGTCCCGCTTAGCGCTTGCGCAATAACGGTTTTGTACCAGGCTTTTTCTGACAACCTGTCGTCAGGAGAACATTATGAACAAAATCGGAGTTGCGCTTTGTATAGCCTTTTCTTTCACCAGCTTTATCGCCTCTGCGGCGGAATCTAACAAAGTTAAGTTTCCCCATTGCCAGAATCTGGATGCAGATGCGGTTGGCGATAGCGTGAAGAAC
>DALYUA010000432.1:0-3146 GCA_031993245.1 Buttiauxella sp.
CCTCGCTGAGCCTGCGCGCCGGTTCCATGCGCACGATTATCAATATTCTGCTGCAGCTGCTGCGCCCGGCGATCCTTTCCGCGCTTATTTATAGCTTCGTGCGCGCCATCACCACGGTGAGCGCCATTGTCTTCCTTGTGACGCCGGATACTCGCGTGGCAACGGCCTACATTCTGAACCGTGTGGAAGATGGCGAATACGGCGTGGCGATCGCCTATGGATCGATACTGATCGTCGTGATGCTGACGATTATCTTCATTTTTGACTGGCTGATTGGCGAGGCGCGGATTTCGCGCTCGAAGGCCAAAACCAACGCG
Source organism: Buttiauxella sp. (assembly GCA_031993245.1). Taxonomy (GTDB): domain Bacteria; phylum Pseudomonadota; class Gammaproteobacteria; order Enterobacterales; family Enterobacteriaceae; genus Dryocola. The sequence goes on from DALYUA010000432.1 coordinate 318, forward strand.
TGATTACGGAGTAAACCATGACACAACCTCATTTTGTAGAACTGCGCGGCGTCACGAAACGGTTTGGTGATAACACCGTCCTTGGCGGCATCAATCTGGCCATTCCAAAAGGTGAAATGGTTACCCTGCTCGGCCCTTCCGGCTGCGGCAAGACCACGGTCCTGCGCCTGGTGGCCGGGCTGGAGAAGCCTACCGAAGGGCAGATTCTGATTGATGGCGAAGATGTGACGCACCGTTCGATCCAGCAGCGAGATATCTGCATGGTGTTCCAGTCCTACGCCCTGTTTCCGCATATGTCGCTTGGAGATAACGTCGGCTATGGCCTGAAGATGCTGGGCACGTCACGAGCAGAGATTAAAGCCCGCGTGAAAGAAGCGCTGGCGATGGTCGATCTGGAGGGATTTGAAGACCGTTTTGTCGACCAGATTTCCGGCGGTCAGCAGCAGCGCGTGGCGCTGGCACGGGCATTAATTCTCAAGCCGAAAGTGCTGTTGTTCGATGAGCCGCTCAGCAACCTCGACGCCAACCTCAGGCGCAGCATGCGCGATAAAATCCGCGAGCTGCAAAAGCAGTTCAACATTACCTCACTGTACGTCACCCACGACCAGAGCGAGGCGTTTGCCGTCTCGGATACGGTGCTGGTGATGAACAAAGGTGAAATAATGCAGATTGGCAGCCCGCAAACGCTTTATCGCCAGCCGGCTTCACGCTTTATGGCGAGCTTTATGGGCGATGCCAACATTTTCCCGGCGCGCTTCGGCAGCGATTATGTAGAAGTTCACGGCTATCGCCTGCCGCGCCCTCCACAACTGGCGATTTCACAGGCGGAAGGTACGGTCGGAGTTCGTCCCGAAGCCATCACGCTGAGCGAACACGGCGCGGAAAGCCAGCGCTGCGTGGTTCGCCACGTCGCCTACATGGGGCCGCAGTATGAGGTAACGGTGGAATGGCATGACCAGGCGCTGCTGTTGCAGGTGAACGCTACGCGTCTGCAGCCGGATGTGGGGGATAATTATTATCTTGAGATCCACCCGTACGGGATGTTTGTGCTGGCGGACGCGGCTTAGCCTGGTTTTCTCCCTCTCCCGGCGGAGAGGGAATTTTCAAAGCGTTACTTCAGCAAACGAACCTTAACGGATTTGCCTTTGATTTTGCCCTGCTGCAGCTGTTTCCATGCATGGCGGGCAACGGACTGACGGACGGCAACGTAGACATGGATCGGATGCACGTCTATTTTGCCGATATCCGCCCCATCCAGCCCCATGTCGCCGGTCATGGCGCCGAGAATATCGCCCGGACGCATTTTGGCTTTTTTGCCGCCGTCGATGCACAGCGTCGCCATTTCCGCTTCCAGCGGCTTGATGCTGATGCCGGTCGGCGCCTGCTGCCAGTTTAAAGAAAGGTTTAGCATGTCCGCCAGCACGCTTGCGCGCTGCGCTTCTTCCGGGGCGCAGAAGCTGATCGCCAGGCCGCTTTCACCTGCACGCGCCGTACGCCCGATGCGGTGAACGTGTACTTCCGGATCCCAGGAGAGCTCGTAGTTAATCACCATCTCCAGCGCTTTGATGTCCAGCCCGCGAGCGGCGACGTCCGTTGCCACCAGCACGCGGCTGCTGCCGTTGGCAAAACGCACCAGCGTCTGGTCACGGTCGCGCTGTTCCATATCGCCATGCAGCGCCAGCACGCTTTGATTGCTTTCGCTCAGCGCATCGCATACGGCCTGGCAATCTTTTTTGGTATTACAGAACACCACGCAGGAAGCGGGATGATGCTTGCTGAGCAGCTTTTGCAGCAGGCCGATTTTGCCGCCGCGCGAGACTTCGTAGAACTGCTGTTCTACAGAGGGGAGTTCATCAACCGAGTCGATTTCGATGGTCAGCGGATCGTTCTGAACACGCTTGCTGATGGCGGCAATCGCTGTCGGCCAGGTGGCGGAGAACAGCAGCGTCTGGCGTTTGGCCGGCGCGTGGCTGATAACTTCGTCGATGGCATCGGCGAAGCCCATATCCAGCATACGGTCGGCTTCATCCAGCACCAGGGTTTGCAGCGCGTCCAGCTTCACCGTCTCTTTTTTCAGATGGTCGAGCAGACGACCCGGCGTTGCCACAATGATGTGCGGCGCATGGGTCAAAGAGTCGCGCTGCACGCCAAACGGCTGTCCGCCGCACAACGTCAGCACTTTAATGTTCGGCATATAGCGCGCCAGACGGCGCAGCTCTTTAGCAACCTGATCCGCCAGCTCGCGCGTGGGGCACAGGACCAGCGACTGGGTAATAAACTGGCTGGCGTCAATATGTTGTAGCAGACCCAGACCGAAGGCTGCGGTTTTGCCGCTGCCGGTTTTCGCCTGAGCGCGGACATCTTTCCCTGCGAGGATAGCGGGCAAGGCGGCAGCCTGAACGGGGGTCATGGCGTGATAGCCCAGTTCGTTAAGATTGGCGAGTTGTTCCGCAGGCAGAATGTTTAAGGTAGAAAAAGATGTCACAATTATACTCTCGATAAATGGGCTGTCGGTCAGCGACTGGCGCGCATTCTAGCAGCTTCGGCTGGCAGGGTCATTTATCTGCGTATTTAACGCCAGACAGCGCGTTTATTACAGTACTCATCGCCCTTGCTGTTAATTCAGAGCGTTTAATTTTTTGATTGGCAAGCGATGCCCGCAATACGCCAGCTATGACGATATGTTTGGGTTCCTGACCCAGATCTCGCATCTCCAGTACCACCTTACCTACGACGCGGCACATTTCCTGGTACAGCTCTTCATCTCTGGTCTGGTTTCCCATGCTCTCTCCATTTTTAAATTCGCGTAACACAATAGCATTATGCTAA
>DALYUA010000433.1:0-3142 GCA_031993245.1 Buttiauxella sp.
CCGTAATAAACCTCGTTCCAGCGCAGGGCGTCTTTGAACGCGGGCAGGCGAGTCTCGTTGTCGATAACGGTGAGTTCGATGCCATGCAGCTCAGAGAACAGGCGCAGGTCGTCCAGCGTTAGCGACTGGCTGAATACGGTGTGGTGCGCGCCGCCCGCCAGGATCCAGGCTTCGGATGCGCCAGGCAGATCCGGCTGCGCTTTCCACAGCGCGTTAGCAACCGGCAGTTTTGGCAGCTGATGCGGGGCTTCTACGGCATCCACACAGTTCACCAGCAGGCGGAAGCGATCGCCCAGATCGATAAGGCTCGCGTTTACTGCCGGGCCAGTTGTGGTGGAGAAAATCAGACGCGCTGGATCGGCTTTGCCGCCAATGCCCAGGGGCTGCACATCAAGAATGGGTTTTTCCGCAATCGCGATAGAAGGGCAAACTTCCAGCATGTGCGAGCCGAGCACCATATCGTTGCCATTTTCGAAGTTATAGGTGTAGTCCTCCATAAAGGAGGTGCCGCCTTCCAGACCGCTGGACATTACCTTCATGATGCGAAGCAGGGCGGCGGTTTTCCAGTCGCCTTCGCCCGCGAAGCCGTAGCCCTGCTGCATCAGGCGTTGAACGGCAAGGCCCGGCAGCTGTTTGAGGCCGTGCAGATCTTCAAAAGTGGTGGTGAAGGCGTGGAACCCGCCTTCTTCAAGAAAACGTTTCATCCCCAGTTCGATACGGGCCGCGTCCAGCACGTTCTGGCGCTTTTCACCGTTCAGTTGCGCGACAGGCGTCAGGCGATAGCTGCTTTCGTATTCATCGACCAGAGCATTCACATCGCCATCGCTGACGGCATTAACAACCGCCACCAGATCGCCCACCGCCCAGGTATTGACCGAAAAGCCGAATTTCATTTGGGCGGCAACCTTATCGCCGTCGGTAACCGCTACTTCACGCATGTTGTCGCCAAAACGCACCACTTTCAGCTGACGGGTATCTTGTTTAGAGACGGCCTGACGCATCCAGGCGCCGATACGTTTGTGCGCCTGCGGATCCTGCCAGTGGCCGGTAACAACGGTATGCTGCTGACGCATGCGTGCGCCGATAAAACCGAACTCGCGGCCGCCATGCGCGGTCTGGTTCAGGTTCATAAAGTCCATATCAATGCTGCCCCACGGGATCTGCGCATTGAACTGAGTGTGGAACTGCAGCAGCGGCTTGGTGAGGATGCTCAGGCCGTTAATCCACATCTTGGCCGGAGAGAAGGTATGCAGCCACACCACCATGCCGGCACATTTATCGTTGTAGCTGGCGTCGCGGCAAATCGCAGTGATTTCGTCCGGCGTAGTGCCGAGGGGTTTAAGCACCAGTTTGCACGGCAGCTTAGCTTCTTTATTCAGCGCGTTTACGACGTGCTCGGCGTTCTGCGTCACCTGGCGCAGGGTTTCGGCACCGTAAAGGTGCTGGCTACCAATGACAAACCACACTTCATACTGTTCAAAAATGTTCATCGTTATGTCCTTAAAGAGTCGTCGCAGCCTGCTTTGCGGTTGAAACCGCAGCAGGGGCTGAAGGGAGATAATGTTGTTCCGCGCTGATGGCCCACTGCTGGTAGCGGCGGTAAAGCTGTTCAAAACGCTCAGCGCGTTGCCCGCTCGGCTGGAGGGTATTTTCGACCGGACTCGCCATGGCCTGCTGCGCCTGCGTGATATCCGCATGCCTGCCTGCGGCAACGGCGGCAAATATTGCCGCGCCAAGGGCGCAGCACTGGTCGGAGGCGACAATCTGGAGCGGACGATTCAGCACGTCGCAGCACACCTGCATGATGACCGGTGATTTACGCGCAATGCCGCCCAGCGCCATCACGTTGTTGACCGGAATGCCCTGTTCGGTGAAACACTCCATAATGGCGCGTGCGCCAAATGCCGTGGCGGCAATCAGCCCGCCGAACAACGCCGGCGCGTCGGTCGCCAGGTTCAAATCGGTAATCACGCCTTTCAGGCGCTGGTTGGCGTTCGGGGTGCGGCGGCCGTTAAACCAGTCGAGAATGACCGGCAGATGTTCCAGAGAGGGATTTTTTGCCCAGGCTTCGGTCAGCGTGGGCAGCAACCGTTCTTTGCTGGCATCGATTTGGCCGCGCAGTTCAGGATGCTGTTGCGCCAGTTGCTCCAGCGGCCAGCCAAGCACGCGACCAAACCAGGCATACATATCGCCAAAAGCAGACTGTCCGGCTTCCAGGCCGATAAAATCAGGCACCACGCTGCCGTCCACCTGCCCACAAATTCCTTTTACGGCGCGCTCGCCCACGGTTGGCTTGTCGGCAATCAGAATGTCGCAGGTGGATGTGCCGATGACTTTCACCAGCGTGTTTGGCTGCGCACCTGCGCCAACGGCGCCCATATGGCAGTCAAACGCGCCGCCGGAAATCACCACGCTTTGCGGCAGGCCAAGGCGCTCAGCCCATTCAGCGCAAAGGTTGCCCACCGGAATATCGGCCGTCCACGTCTCGGTGAATATCGGGTAAGAGAGGTTTTGGTTGATTATCGGATCAAGGTCGTCAAAGAAGCTGGCAGGGGGCAGGCCGCCCCACTCCTCGTGCCAGAGAGATTTGTGGCCTGCGCTACAGCGTCCGCGACGTATATCCTGCGGGCGAGTAGTGCCGGAAAGCAGGGCTGGCACCCAGTCGCAAAGTTCAATCCACGAAGCCGCGGCCTGAGCGACCTGGCTGTCCGCGCGGGTAACGTGCAGGATTTTGGCCCAGAACCATTCGCTGGAATAAATGCCGCCGATATAGCGTGAGTAATCAGTTTTTCCGGCTGTATGACACAGGCGGGTAATAGCTTCGGCTTCTTCGACCGAGGTGTGATCTTTCCACAGCACGAACATGGCGTTCGGGTTGTCGGCAAATTCCGGATTCAGCGCCAGCACGTTACCGTTAGCGTCTATCGGGGCAGGGGTTGAGCCGGTGCTGTCCACGCCAATGCCGCAAATAGCGTCGCGCTGTTCGGCTGTCAGCTCGTCCAGCACCGCTTTTATCGCCCGCTCCATTGACTCAATGTAATCCTGCGGATGATGGCGGAACTGGTTGCGGGCGGCATCGCAGTAGCGGCCTTCCTGCCAGCGGGGATACCACTCCACGCTCGTGGCCAGTTCGGCTCCGTTT
>DALYUA010000434.1:0-3114 GCA_031993245.1 Buttiauxella sp.
GGATTTCTACCAGTTCAACGCGACCTTTGCCCCAGTCGCCCTGCGGCGTAACCCAGGCGCTTGGGCGCTGGTCGTAGCGGTCATCCAGATCCTCAAAGCGCGAGAACTCGCGACCACGCTGCAGCAGACCAAAGCCCAGTGGTTTTTCGGTAGCAAAGGAGCTGACCGCCAGGTGTTTCGGATTATTCAGCGGACGCCAAATCCACTCGCCGTTGCCGGCATGGATGGAGAGGCCGTTAGAGTCATGCAGCTCAGGACGGAAATTGGTGGACGGGGAGGGTTGATTCGGCCCAAAGAGGAACATGCTGGTCAGGGGAGCAACGCCCAGTTTACCCACTTTATCGCGCAGATAAACTTTAGACTGCACGTTTACCACGGTGTCGCGCCCAGGGGTTATCACAAAGCGATAGGCGCCTGTTGCTCGCGGGGAATCAAGCAAAGCGTACAGCGTAAGCGTTTTTTCACCGGCTTTTGGTCGTTCAATCCAGTACTCGCGAAAACGGGGGAACTCTTCGCCAGAAGGCAAAGCGGTATCGATAGCCAGGCCACGCGCTGAGAGTCCATAAACCTGGCCTGCGCCAATCACGCGGAAGTAACTCGCCCCGAGCATGCTGACAATTTCGTCGTTCTTATTTTTGCTGTTGATCGGATAGAGCACTTTGAACCCGGCAAAACCGAGATCCTTCACGGTGTCTTTATCGTGCTTAACGTCACCGAAATTAAAGTAATCCGGGCTGTACTTGATCTTGTGGACGGCAGTTGCGGTCACTTCATTGATGGCAACCGGCGTGTCGAAGTACATGCCCTGATGGTAGAATTCAAGCTTGAACGGGGTCTTAAGCTTACTCCAGTAAGCTTTGTCATGGTTGAACTGGATCTGCTGATAGTCCGCATATTTCATATCGCGAAATTGCGAAGGCAGATTGCTTTTCGGTGCTTCGTAGCTTTTGCCCGCTAATGTTTTCGCCTGTTTTGCGACATCATCGATAGTGAAGGCCCAAACCGTAGTGGTATAAAGGGACAACATCACTGCAACGCCCAGCCCACACATTTTCATCATTTTTGGTTTATGTTTCATATTAACCAGCACATCCCCCTTTGTGTGCTTAAATCAATCCAATCCATTTTAATGGAAACTTCTGCATTCCGACAACCAAATACCCGCATTGTTCAGCACGCTGGCTCAGGCTTTAAGCAAAAAAAGACAACTGCTTACGCTTTAGGTCGTCACCATGAAGACAGAATGTCATGGTTAGTGTAGGGTTGCCACGGAAAGTCATCCAAATTAGCCGTAGAGCCTGAAGGATCGATATCTTAAGGATAAGACGATTAGTCCGATAATGTCTGGAGTATTATGAGTAACACACCTCAGCAACGCGAATTTTTCCTGGATTCTATCCGGGCCTGGTTAATGTTATTGGGTATCCCATTCCACATCTCATTAATCTATTCAAGCCACACCTGGCACGTGAACAGCGCCCTGCCCTCCTGGTGGCTAACCCTGTTTAATGACTTCATCCACGCCTTCCGCATGCAGGTGTTTTTTGTCATTTCGGGTTATTTTTCTTATATGCTTTTTTTGCGCTACCCGCTTAAACGCTGGTGGAAAGTCCGCGTTGAGCGCGTCGGCATTCCCATGCTTACGGCAATCCCGTTGCTCACCCTGCCGCAGTTTCTGATGTTGCAGTACGTTAACGGTAAAGCAGCAAAGTGGCATACGTTAACGACCTATGAAAAATACAATACGCTGGTCTGGGAACTGATTTCACATTTATGGTTTTTACTGGTGATGGTCGTATTAACGACAGTTTGTCTTTTTTTGTTTAAAAAGATGAACAGGTACGTTACGCGGCATAAAGAAAATAGCAACGCAGCACTTTCTTTAGGAAGACTCTCAATTCTGTTTCTCGCCTGCGGAATTTTATACGGGGCGATTCGCCGCCTGATTTTTAATATCCACGCCCCGCTATTAAGTGACGGGCTGTTTAATTTTGTGGTGATGCAGACGCTCTTTTATCTGCCATTTTTCCTGCTCGGCGCGCTGGCCTTTACGCGTCCGAAAATGAAAGCATTATTCACCACGCCTTCTCCCTGGTGTGCCGTGGGCGCAGCGCTGGCCTTTGGTGCCTATCTGCTGAACCAACGCTATGGCAGCGGCGATGCATGGATGTACGAAACCGAAAGCGTGATTACTATGCTAATGGGGCTATGGATGGTCAACGTGGTCTTTTCCCTTGGCCATAAATTGCTTAACTTCCACTCTCCACGCGTGACCTATTTCGTCAATGCCTCGCTATTTATCTATCTGGTGCATCATCCTCTGACGCTGTTTTTCGGCGCGTTCATCACGCCGCATATTGCCTCTAATACGCTGGGATTTATTGCCGGGCTGATATTTGTGGTCGGTATCGCCATCATGCTTTACGAAATACATCTGCGCATTCCCGTGCTGCGTTTCCTGTTCTCTGGCAAACCGCAGAATAACGCCGCCAAAGCGACAAAATCCGCCGGATAATTATAAAAGCCACTCCACCGGCAAACGGTAAACCAGCCTCACCAGCACCCGCTGCCAGAAGCGGGTGTGCGGTTCTTTCTTCCAGACAATTTCTTTACCGTCGCGGTTCTCCACCCAGTTCACTCTACCCCAGCGATCGAGGCGCAGCGTCCAGGCGGCGTCTCGTTGGCTTTGACTAAAACGCGCATGAATATCTTCGGCAAGCGTGGCGCTTTCGATTACAAACCCCATTTCGGTATTTAACATGGCAGAGCGTGGATCAAAGTTAAACGAGCCAATAAAAACCTGTCGCTTGTCCACGCTAAAGGTTTTTGCGTGCAAGCTTGAGCCCGAATTGCCGGTCAGTCCGCGATCGTGGGGAATATCCCCACCTTCATGCTGCGGCTTTAATTCAAAAAGCTCCACGCCGTGACGCAACAGTTTCTTTCGCCAGCGGGCATAGCCTGCATGGACAGGCGCCACGTCATTCGCGGCAAGAGAGTTAGTCAGAATGGCGATTTTCACCCCTTTGCGGACCAGCCCCAGAATCTGCGCAATTCCAGCCCGGGTGGGCACAAAATAGGCTGAGATGATATCGATTTCCTGCTGCGGCTGCCCGA
>DALYUA010000435.1:0-3098 GCA_031993245.1 Buttiauxella sp.
CTCTCGTAATCAACGGTGAAAAAACCGTCCTCCATCTTATTCCATCAGGTATTCTGCGCGATAACGTCACCAGCATCATTGGTAACGGCGTTGTGCTGTCTCCTGCCGCGCTGATGAAAGAGATGAAAGGCCTGGAAGAGCGCGGTATTCCAGTACGTGAGCGTCTGCTGCTGTCTGAAGCGTGCCCGCTGATCCTCGATTACCATGTGGCTCTGGACGTTGCTCGCGAAAAAGCGCGCGGTGCCAAAGCTATCGGTACCACCGGCCGTGGTATCGGGCCTGCGTATGAAGACAAAGTGGCCCGTCGTGGCCTGCGCGTTGGCGACCTGTTCGACAAAGCCACCTTTGCCACCAAGCTGAAAGAAGTGATGGAATACCATAACTTCCAGCTGGTTAACTTCTACAAAGCTGAAGCGGTTGACTACCAGAAAGTGCTGGACGATGTTATGGCAATCGCCGACATCCTGACCGCCATGGTAGTGGATGTCTCCGATCTGCTGGATCAGGCGCGTAAACGCGGCGACTTCATCATGTTCGAAGGTGCACAGGGCACCCTGCTGGACATCGACCACGGCACCTATCCGTACGTGACCTCCTCGAATACCACCGCTGGTGGCGTTGCAACTGGTTCTGGCCTCGGCCCGCGCTATGTGGATTACGTGCTGGGTATCATCAAAGCTTATTCCACTCGCGTTGGCGCAGGTCCATTCCCAACCGAGCTGTTTGATGACACCGGCGAGTTCCTGTGCAAACAAGGTAACGAGTTTGGCGCGACTACCGGTCGTCGTCGTCGTACCGGCTGGCTGGATGCGGTTGCCGTACGTCGTGCTGTGCAGATCAACTCCCTCTCAGGCTTCTGCCTGACCAAGCTGGACGTGCTGGACGGCCTGAAAGAGGTGAAAATCTGCGTCGCTTACCGTATGCCGGATGGCCGCGAAGTCACCACCACCCCAATGGCGGCGGATGACTGGGAAGGTATCGAGCCAGTCTACGAAACCATGCCGGGCTGGTCCGAAACCACCTTCGGTGTGAAAGAGCGTAGCGGCTTGCCACAGGCAGCGCTGGACTACATCAAACGCATTGAAGAGCTGACCGAAGTACCTGTAGATATTATTTCTACCGGTCCGGACCGTTCTGAAACCATGATTCTGCGCGATCCGTTCGACGCGTAATCTGTATAAGGGGTGTGGCCATCACACCCCTTTTGCTTCGTCTCTCGCCGCTTTTTTACCTCCCCCGTACAAATAAATTAGCCGCCAAAGATATGGCTGGTTTATCATCAATATATCGCCGCACTGGCAATAAGCGTTTCCCCCCTCCCACCCAAGAGGTTGATGTGCAGTTAACGAGTTTTACTGATTACGGTTTACGTGCTTTGATTTATATGGCGTCTTTGCCGGAAGGTAAAATGACGAGTATTTCTGAGGTGACGCAGGTATATGGCGTATCCCGTAATCATATGGTGAAAATCATCAATCAGCTCAGTCGTGCAGGCTTCGTGACAGCCGTACGCGGAAAAAATGGCGGCATTCGCCTCGGCAGACCCGCGCAACTGATTCGCGTGGGTGATGTGGTGCGCGAGCTGGAACCTATTTCCCTGGTAAACTGTAGCAGTGAGTTTTGTCATATTACCCCCGCATGCCGACTGAAACAGGCGCTGGCCCAGGCGGTGCAAAGCTTTCTGGCAGAACTGGATAAGCACACGCTGGCCGAACTGGTGGACCAAAACCAACCGCTCTACAAATTACTGCTGGTGGAGTAATCCTTATTCCATCAGTGGATGACTTCGGAGGAACCGCAATGTCAAAAGATCCTTTTCAGGAACGAGAAGCCGAAAAATACGAAAACCCGATCCCAAGCCGGGAGTTTATTCTCGCCCACCTTTCCAAACGTGAAAAACCCGCTAACCGTGACGAACTGGCGGAAGAGCTGAATATTAGCGGCGAAGAGCAGCTTGAAGCGCTGCGCCGCCGCCTGCGCGCCATGGAGCGCGACGGGCAGTTAGTCTTTACCCGCCGCCAGTGCTACGCCTTGCCGGAACGCCTTGATTTGCTGAAGGGCAAAGTTATCGGCCACCGTGACGGCTTCGGCTTCCTGCGCGTAGAAGGGCGTAAAGACGATCTCTATCTTTCATCTGAACAGATGAAAATGTGCATGCACGGAGATATCGTGCTGGCGCAGCCGCTGGGCGCGGATCGTAAAGGCCGCCGCGAAGCGCGTATTGTGCGCGTGCTTGAGCCGAGAACCGGGCAAATCGTTGGCCGCTACTTTACCGATGCAGGTATTGGTTTCGTGGTGCCGGACGACAGCCGCCTGAGCTTCGATATCCTGATCCCGCCAGAAGAGCTGATGGGCGCGCGCATGGGGTTTGTGGTAGTGGTTGAACTCACCCAGCGCCCAACTCGCCGCACCAAAGCGGTGGGCAAAATCGTTGAGGTTCTCGGCGACAATATGGGTACCGGCATGGCCGTTGATATGGCGCTGCGCACCCATGAAATCCCTTATGTCTGGCCGCCAGAAGTTGAAGTCCAGGTGGCTTCGCTCAAAGAAGAAGTGCCGGAAGAAGCCAAAGTGGGCCGCGTGGATTTACGTGATCTGCCGCTCGTCACTATCGATGGTGAAGATGCCCGCGACTTTGATGATGCCGTATTCTGCGAGAAAAAACGCGGCGGCGGCTGGCGTCTGTGGGTGGCGATTGCCGACGTGAGCTATTACGTCCGTCCTCCAACCGCTTTGGACAAAGAAGCCCGCAACCGCGGCACCTCCGTTTACTTCCCGTCGCAGGTTATTCCGATGCTGCCGGAAGTGCTCTCAAACGGCCTGTGCTCACTGAATCCGCAGGTAGACCGCCTGTGTATGGTCTGCGAGATGACCATCTCTGCAACGGGCCGTCTTACCGGGTCGAAATTCTACGAAGCGGTAATGAGCTCTCATGCGCGTCTGACCTACACAAAAGTGTGGCACATGCTGCAGGGCGACCAGGAGCTGCGCGAGCAATATGCGCCGCTGGTTAAGCATATTGAAGAACTACATAACCTCTATAAAGTGCTGGAAGTCTCTCGTGCCCAGCGCGGCGGTATCTCGTTCGAAAGCGAAGA
>DALYUA010000436.1:0-3090 GCA_031993245.1 Buttiauxella sp.
GAGATCCGTCAGGCGTTTCTCGATTTTTTCCATAGTAAAGGCCACCAGGTTGTAGCGAGCAGTTCCCTGGTTCCGAATAACGATCCGACTTTGCTGTTTACCAACGCCGGGATGAACCAGTTCAAGGATGTTTTCCTGGGCCTCGATAAGCGTAATTACTCCCGTGCCACAACATCTCAACGTTGCGTGCGCGCGGGCGGTAAACACAACGATCTGGAAAATGTCGGTTACACCGCGCGCCACCATACTTTCTTCGAAATGCTGGGTAACTTCAGCTTCGGTGACTATTTCAAACACGACGCTATCAACTTCGCCTGGGAGTTACTGACCGGCGAACAATGGTTCAATCTGCCAAAAGATCGTCTGTGGGTGACCGTATACGAAACCGACGACGAAGCTTTTGAAATCTGGGAAAAAGAAGTTGGCGTTCCACGTGAGCGCATTATTCGCATCGGCGACAATAAAGGTGCGGCCTACGCGTCTGACAACTTCTGGCAGATGGGTGATACCGGCCCCTGCGGCCCGTGCACCGAGATTTTCTTCGATCATGGCGATCACATCTGGGGCGGGCCTCCGGGCAGCGCCGAAGAAGATGGCGACCGTTATATCGAAATCTGGAATATCGTCTTCATGCAGTTCAACCGTCAGCAGGATGGCACTATGCTGCCGCTGCCAAAGCCATCGGTTGATACCGGTATGGGTCTGGAGCGTATTGCTGCCGTTCTGCAGCATGTTAACTCCAACTACGAAATCGATCTGTTCAGCAAGCTTATCCAGTCCGTTGCCAAAGTGACCGGCGCTACGGATTTGACCAGTAAGTCCCTGCGCGTTATTGCCGATCACATTCGTTCTTGCGCCTTCCTCGTTGCGGATGGCGTTACGCCGTCTAACGAAGGCCGCGGCTATGTTCTGCGTCGCATCATTCGTCGCGCAATCCGCCACGGCAACATGCTGGGCGCGAAAGAGACCTTTTTCTACAAGCTGGTCGGCCCGCTGGTTGATGTGATGGGTTCTGCCGGAGATGAGCTGAAAAGCCAGCAGGCGCTGGTTGAGCAGGTTCTGAAAACGGAAGAAGAGCAGTTTGCCCGTACGCTGGAACGCGGCCTGGCGCTGCTGGATGAAGAACTGGCAAACCTGAAGGGCGATACCCTGGATGGCGAAACCGCTTTCCGCCTGTATGACACCTACGGCTTCCCGGTTGACCTGACGGCTGATGTTTGCCGCGAGCGCAACCTGAAAGTAGATGAAGCTGGTTTTGAAGCTGCAATGGAAGAGCAGCGCCGCCGCGCGCGTGAGTCCAGCGGTTTTGGTGCCGACTACAACAGCATGATCCGCGTAGATGCTGCTTCAGCCTTTAAAGGCTATGACCACCTGGATCTGAACGCAAAAGTAGCCGCGCTGTTTGTTGACGGCAAAGCCGTAGAGCAGATAGCGGCCGGGCAGGAAGCGGTAGTTGTGCTGAACGAGACGCCGTTCTACGGCGAATCCGGCGGCCAGGTTGGCGATAAAGGCGCAATCAAAGGTAACGGCATCGACTTCGCCGTTGGCGATACTCAGAAATATGGTCAGGCAATTGGTCATCTGGGCAAGCTGGCCTGCGGCGTGCTGAAAGTTGGCGACAGCGTGAAGGCTGAGGTGGATGAAGGGCGTCGCGCACGCATTCGTCTGAACCACTCCGCAACGCACCTGCTGCACGCAGCGTTGCGTCAGGTACTGGGCACGCATGTGGCTCAGAAAGGCTCTCTGGTTAACGATAAAGGTCTGCGCTTCGACTTCTCCCATTTCGAAGCGATGAAGCCGAGTGAAATTCGTGCGGTTGAAGATATTGTTAACGCCCAAATCCGTCGTAACCTGCCAATCGAAACCAACGTAATGGATCTCGAAGCGGCGAAAGCGAAGGGGGCGATGGCGCTGTTTGGCGAGAAATATGAAGACCATGTGCGTGTGTTGAGCATGGGTGATTTCTCAACCGAGCTGTGTGGCGGTACTCACGCCAGTCGTACCGGTGATATCGGCCTGTTCCGTATTGTGGCGGAATCAGGGACTGCTGCAGGCGTACGTCGTATTGAGGCGGTGACGGGCGAAGGCGCACTGGCTAACCTGCATGCGCAGAGCGACCAGCTGCATGATATTGCTCAGTTGCTCAAAAGCGACAGCCAGAACCTCAATGACAAACTACGTTCCGTGCTTGAGCGTACCCGTCAGCTTGAGAAAGAATTGCAGCAGCTCAAAGAGCAACAGGCTTCGCAGGAGAGCGCAAATCTTTCCAGCAAGGCAGTAGAAGTGAAAGGTGTGAAACTGCTGGTGAGCGAGCTGAGCAACGTTGAACCTAAGATGTTGCGTACCATGGTCGATGACCTGAAAAATCAGCTTGGTTCAGCGGTAATCGTTCTGGCCACCGTGTCGGAAGGTAAGGTTTCTCTGATTGCTGGCGTCTCCAAAGATGTGACTGACCGCGTTAAGGCGGGGGAACTGGTGGGGATGGTTGCACAGCAGGTGGGAGGCAAGGGTGGCGGTCGTCCGGACATGGCACAGGCGGGTGGTACAGATGCGGCTGCTTTGCCAGGCGCACTGTCCGGCGTGGAAGCATGGGTCGCGGCTAAACTCTAAGTAAAAATAAAGTGTAAGCGGGTGTCGGTATCATTTTGTGAGACGGCACCCGAATATTTGCACACTATCGATAATGATAAAGTCAGGTTGAAGTTGAGTATATCGGCTAAACTTACTCATAACAGAATGTAATGCCGTGACTGCTTACACTTATGTGTTTGTCATCGCTTACTTTTTGGCGTTATATGATGGATAATGCCGGGATACACCAGAGACCCGACTCTTTTAATCTTTCAAGGAGCAAAGAATGCTTATTCTGACTCGTCGAGTTGGTGAGACCCTCATGATTGGGGATGAGGTGACCGTGACAGTGCTTGGGGTGAAAGGCAACCAGGTTCGTATTGGTGTGAACGCCCCGAAAGAAGTCTCTGTACACCGCGAAGAGATCTACCAACGTATCCAGGCTGAAAAATCGCAACAAACGAGTTACTAAAGTTACTGCGTCTCGCCAGCAACTGGCGAGGCGCTCCTTTTATCCCC
>DALYUA010000437.1:0-3078 GCA_031993245.1 Buttiauxella sp.
ACGACAGCGGTTCTACCGAAGTTCAGGTTGCACTGCTGACTGCACAGATTAACCACCTGCAGGGTCACTTTGCAGAGCACAAAAAAGATCACCACAGCCGTCGTGGTCTGCTGCGTATGGTTTCTCAGCGTCGTAAACTGCTCGACTACCTGAAGCGTAAAGATGTAGCACGTTACACCAGCCTGATCGAGCGTCTGGGCCTGCGTCGCTAAGTCTTGCGAGTTTCAGAAAAAGGGGCCTGTTAAGGCCCCTTTTTTCAACCTGACGGCAGCAATTCTATGGAAACTAATGTATTGTTGCAGTGTGTGATCTTTATTGCAGAGGTTCGCGCGGCTAATGAGAGGCTTTATCCGCAGGGGCGGGTCAGGGTTGTCATTAGTCGCGAGGATGCTATAGAGATCGGGTCATAACGGCACCGCGTGAAGTCACCGGAAGCCTAAGAATCTAAAGGATATTATCTTGCTAAATCCGATCGTTCGTAAATTTCAGTACGGTCAGCATACGGTCACATTAGAGACCGGTATGATGGCGCGCCAGGCTACCGCAGCAGTAATGGTAAGCATGGACGATACTGCGGTATTCGTAACCGTAGTAGGACAGAAAAAAGCTAAAGCAGGTCAGGACTTCTTCCCACTGACCGTTAACTATCAGGAGCGTACCTACGCTGCTGGTCGTATCCCGGGCAGCTTCTTCCGTCGTGAAGGCCGTCCAAGCGAAGGCGAAACCCTGATTGCGCGTCTGATTGACCGCCCGGTGCGCCCGCTGTTCCCGGAAGGTTTCGTTAACGAAGTACAGGTTATTGCGACCGTGGTTTCCGTAAACCCACAGGTTCATCCTGACATCGTTGCCATGATCGGCGCTTCTGCCGCGCTGAGCCTGTCTGGTATTCCATTCAATGGTCCAATTGGTTCTGCCCGTGTAGGCTACATCAACGACCAGTACGTTCTGAACCCAACCGCAGATGAGCTGAAAGAGAGCAAACTGGATCTGGTTGTTGCCGGTACCGAAGGTGCTGTGCTGATGGTTGAGTCCGAAGCAGAGCTGCTGAGCGAAGACCAGATGCTGGGCGCGGTCGTATTCGGCCACGAACAACAGCAGGTTGTTATCCAGAACATTAATTCCCTGGTTGCCGAAGCCGGTAAACCACGTTGGGACTGGCAGCCAGAAGCTGTTAACGAAGCGCTGAACGCGCGCGTGGCAGCGCTTGCTGAATCTCGCCTGAGCGATGCTTACCGTATTACCGATAAGCAAGAACGTTACGCGCAGGTTGATATCATCAAGTCTGAAGTTATCGCTGCTCTGTCAGCAGAAGACGAGACCCTTGACGCTGGCGAACTGAGCGACATTCTGCACGCCATCGAGAAAAACGTTGTTCGTAGCCGTATTCTGGCTGGTGAGCTGCGTATCGACGGTCGCGAAAAAGACATGATTCGTGGTCTGGACGTGCGTACTGGCGTTCTGCCGCGTACTCACGGTTCCGCGCTGTTTACCCGTGGCGAAACTCAGGCGCTGGTAACCGCGACTCTGGGCACCGCGCGTGACGCACAGAACCTGGATGAGTTGATGGGCGAACGTACCGACAACTTCCTGTTCCACTACAACTTCCCTCCGTACTCCGTAGGCGAAACCGGCATGGTCGGTTCTCCTAAGCGTCGTGAGATTGGTCATGGTCGTCTGGCTAAGCGTGGCGTACTGGCTGTTATGCCAGAAGCCGATCGCTTCCCGTACACCGTACGTGTAGTGTCTGAAATCACCGAATCTAACGGTTCCTCTTCTATGGCTTCCGTATGCGGTGCTTCTCTGGCTCTGATGGATGCAGGCGTGCCGATTAAAGCCGCTGTAGCGGGTATCGCGATGGGCCTCGTGAAAGAAGGCGACAACTTTGTTGTTCTGTCTGACATTCTGGGCGATGAAGACCACCTGGGCGATATGGACTTTAAAGTTGCCGGTAGCCGTGAAGGTATCTCTGCCCTGCAGATGGATATCAAAATCGAAGGCATCACCCGCGAAATCATGCAGGTGGCTCTGAACCAGGCTAAAGGTGCGCGTCTGCATATCCTTGGCGTGATGGAACAGGCTATTAACGCGCCACGCGGCGATATCTCTGAATTTGCTCCACGCATTCACACCATCAAGATCAACCCGGACAAGATCAAAGACGTGATCGGTAAGGGCGGCTCTGTGATTCGTGCGCTGACTGAAGAAACCGGCACCACTATCGAAATCGAAGATGACGGTACCGTGAAAATTGCAGCGACCGATGGCGACAAAGCGAAACACGCTATTCGTCGTATCGAAGAAATCACCGCTGAAATCGAAGTCGGCCGTATCTACCAGGGTAAAGTTACTCGTATCGTTGATTTCGGCGCATTCGTTGCTATCGGTGGTGGCAAAGAAGGTCTGGTACATATCTCTCAAATCGCTGACAAGCGCGTAGAGAAAGTGACAGATTACCTGCAGATGGGACAGGAAGTACCGGTTAAGGTACTGGAAGTTGACCGTCAGGGCCGCGTCCGTTTAAGCATTAAAGAAGCAACCGAGCAATCCCCGGCAGAAGATGCTGCACCTTCTGCCCCAGAAGCAACTGAGTAAGCTTTTCCTATTGAGCTCTCCATGGCGACATGGAGAGCTGTTTATTACGGAGCAGGATGCTCCGTTTTAGCAGCCGGCGGACAGGATGTTCATTCAATTGTTGTCTTCGGGAGTGGGAAATGAAGCCTTTTTTGCGCTGGTGTTTCGTTGCGACAGCTCTCACGCTGGCAGGATGCAGCAACTCTGCCTGGCGTAAAAGCGAAGTCCTGGCGGTGCCATTGCAACCGACTTTGCAGCAAGAAGTCATCCTGGCACGCATGGAACAAATACTTGCCAGTCGGGCTTTAACCGATGATGAACGCGCACAGCTTTTATATGAGCGCGGAGTGTTGTATGATAGCCTCGGCTTGCGGGCTCTGGCGCGAAATGATTTTTCACAAGCGTTGGCAATCCGCCCCGATATGCCTGAAGTATTCAATTACTTAGGCATATATTTAACGCAGGCAGGCAATTTTGATGCTGCCTATGAAGCGTTTGATTCTGTAC
>DALYUA010000438.1:0-3078 GCA_031993245.1 Buttiauxella sp.
CAATTTGATCAATAACGCCCTTCGTTACAGTCAGCAAAAGCTGCGCATCAGCCTGTGCCTGGCAGGACAAACGGCCGTGCTGCAGGTTGATGATGATGGCCCGGGCATTCCAGTGGAAGAACGCGAGCACGTTTTTCAGCCGTTTGTTCGCCTTGACCCAAGCCGCGACAGAGCCACCGGTGGCTGTGGCCTGGGGCTGGCGATTGTGCATTCTGTTGCGGTAGCAATGGGCGGCGCCGTTAGCGTGGACAGCAGCTCTCTTGGGGGAGCCTGCATCCGCTTTAGCTGGCCGGTTAATACTTTCGAATCTCAGACCTTACCTGCCGTATAAAGCCCTTTTTCCTGCCTGACTGATGGCAATGCTGTTGGTCAGGTATACGTTGTTGTGTTATAAATTATAAGTATGTTGTAACTAAAGTGGATGGTGTGATGGCTGACTACGACCTGATTGAAAGACTGACCACAACGTTTCGCGAGCTTGAGCGGGATCTACGCACGCTTCAGGAACAACTGGATACCTGTCGCCTGCTGGTTGGGCGCGTGTTTACTCTGCCGGGAATAGAAAAAGGCCGGGAACATGAGCCGCTAACGCACATTGAAGTGACGCAGCGTATTGGTAAAGAGGCGCACGCGACGACGCTTGCGCATTTTACCCGCCTCTTCATCCAGCAGCAGTCGGAAAAAATCAGCAGCAAGGCTGCGGTGCGTCTTCCCGGCGCCGTTTGTTATGCCGTAAATGCTGAAGAGTACCGGCAGATACATGAACTGATCGCGCGCATTAATCAATGCAAACTTGCGCTGGAAAAGATTATCAGCGTTGATTCTGGTCTGCCGAGCGTGCAGCGCTTTGAATGGGTACACCGGCATATTCCGGGTCTGATTACGCTTAACGCCTACCGCGCAATTACGCTTGTCGATAACCCCTCCACGCTGCGTTTTGGCTGGGCGAATAAGCAGATAATCAAAAATCTGACTCGCCGTGAGGTGATGGCGATGCTTGAGAAAAGCCTGAAAGCAAACCGCGCCGTGCCGCCCTGGACGCGCGAACAGTGGGTGGAGCAAATCGAGCGGGAGCTAAACAACGTGGCTATGCTGTCCGATAACGTAAAACTGAAGATTAAGCGGCCTGTAAAAGTGCAGCCGGTTGCGCGGGTGTGGTATCAGGAGCAGCAAAAACAGGTGCAGCTCGCCTGCCCTTCACCTTTGATTGTTTTGTGCCAACAGGATCTCGGCGAGACGCCACCGGAGATTGGCGAGCTGCTGAACTACGATGCGGATAATATCCGTCACCGCTATAAGCCTGAAGCTCAGGCGTTGCGGCTGCTGATCCCGCGTTTACATCTGTATTGCGAAGAGTAAAAGCGCCTCCGTGGAGTCGCTCAGACTGGTGACAAACATCCGAAAACGTGGTTTCCGGATGTTTGGGGTAAATCAGCAGATATAATTCTTTGTTCTTATTAGTCCGGATTAACGCACTTATAAGAACAATACACTTTGTCCATGACCTGTGCGCCTCCGTGGAGGCGCTCAGACATTAAGACTTCATGCTGCCGACCATCTCCTCTGGCCGCACCCAGGCGTCAAACTCATCTTCGGTGAGATAACCCAGTTTCAACGCCGAAGCTTTCAGCGTCAGCCCTTCCTTGTGCGCTTTTTTGGCGATCTCCGCCGCTTTGTCGTAGCCGATGTGCGTGTTCAGCGCGGTCACCAGCATGAGCGATTCATTCAGCAACTGGCTGATGCGGTCGCGGTTTGGCTCGATGCCGACGGCGCAGTGCTCGTTGAAGCTCTCCATGCCGTCCGCCAGCAGGCGAATCGACTGCAGAACGTTGTGGATCACCATCGGACGGTAGACGTTGAGCTCAAAGTTGCCGGAGGCGCCGCCGATATTTACCGCCACATCATTTCCCATAACCTGGCAGCACAGCATAGTCATGGCTTCGCACTGCGTCGGGTTCACTTTCCCCGGCATAATGGAACTGCCCGGTTCGTTTTCCGGGATGGCGATTTCACCAATACCGCAGCGCGGGCCGGAGGATAGCCAGCGCACGTCGTTGGCGATTTTCATCAGCGATGCAGCCAGGCCTTTTAGCGCCCCGTGGGCGTGAACCAGCGCATCGCAGGTCGCCAGCGCCTCAAATTTATTAGGCGCGGTAACGAAAGGTTGTCCGGTGATTTCAGCCAGTTCTTTTGCCACTCGCACCGCATATTCAGGATGCGTATTCAGTCCCGTACCTACGGCTGTGCCGCCCAGCGCCAGCTCCGCCACGTGGGGCACGCTGTGTTCGATATGCTTAAGGTTGTGGTCAAGCATCGCCACCCAGCCGGAAATCTCCTGTCCAAGCGTCAGCGGCGTGGCATCCTGAAGATGCGTGCGGCCGATTTTGACGATATCGCGGAAAGCTTCTGCTTTGGCTTGTAGCGTACCTTTCAATACGTTGAGCTGCGGAATAAGCTGTTCACGCAACGCCTTTACCGCCGCGACATGCATTGCCGTCGGGAAAACATCGTTAGAGCTCTGACTCTTGTTCACATCATCGTTAGGGTGAACCACGCGGTCCATGCCGCGCACGCCGCCGAGCAGTTCGCTAGCCCGGTTCGCCAGTACTTCGTTCATGTTCATATTGCTTTGGGTGCCCGACCCCGTCTGCCAGATAGCAAGCGGGAACTCATCAGGATGCTTACCGTCCAGCACTTCGTCCGCGGCGGCCAGTATCGCTTTACCGCGCTCAGCAGGGAGCAGGCCGAGATCCATGTTCACTTTCGCCGCCGCACGCTTGGTTAACGCCAGCGCCTGAATCAGCGCCACCGGCATTTTTTCCGTGGAGATGCGGAAATGCTCAAGCGAGCGCTGCGTTTGCGCGCCCCAGAGCTTATCTTCCGGAACATCAATGGGGCCCATAGAATCTTTTTCGATACGACTGGATGCCATTTCTCTCTCCTTTTGCGCTATAAAAAAGCCGCCCATGCGGGCGGCTTCAGGTTTCTATTTCACGCATCGACTGCATTGTGAGGCGTGAATATTCTGGAAGAAGTCGTTGCCCTTGTCATCGACCAGAATAAAGGCCGGGAAGTCCT
>DALYUA010000439.1:0-3060 GCA_031993245.1 Buttiauxella sp.
GCTATTTTTAGTATGAAGAACGAACAACGCTGGATTACCCATCGTAAAGGCTGATGCAGTTTTTCATCAGCATGGCGAAAGCGTTGATTGGGTTGCTTATGCAAAGCGATCACGGATAATAATAACTAACTGAAGTTTATGGACCGATGCACACGGTGCAACCTGAGAGATTCCGATTCCGCTATGTCTGAACATTATCGCTATTCCTTACCTGTTAAAGCCGACGATCAACGCCACCTTGGTGAACTCACCGGCTCTGCCTGCGCAACAGAAGTGGCCGAGATTGTTGAACGTCACGGCGGCCCGGTGGTGTTAATTGCGCCCGACATGCAAAATGCCCTGCGTCTGCACGATGAGATAAGCCAGTTCACCGAAAGTCTGGTCATGAATCTCGCCGACTGGGAAACGCTGCCGTACGACAGTTTCTCGCCGCATCAGGAAATTATCTCATCGCGCCTCTCCACGCTTTATCAGTTGCCGACCATGAAACGCGGCGTGCTGATTATGCCGGTCAATACCCTGATGCAGCGCGTATGCCCGCACAGCTACCTGCACGGTCACGCGCTGGTGATGAAAAAGGGCCAGCAGCTTTCACGCGATAGTTTACGGAGCCAGCTTGAACAGGCCGGTTATCGCAGCGTGGATCAGGTAATGGAACACGGTGAGTTTGCCACCCGTGGCGCGCTGCTCGACCTGTATCCAATGGGTAGCAATCAGCCGTACCGCATCGACTTTTTTGATGATGAAATAGACAGCCTGCGCATATTTGACGTGGATACCCAGCGCACGCTTGAAGAAGTGGAGGCGATCAATTTACTGCCCGCGCACGAATTCCCGACGGATAAAGCGGCCATCGAGCTGTTTCGCAGCCAGTGGCGCGACAGGTTTGACGTGAAGCGCGAAGCAGAGCATATCTACCAGCAGGTGAGTAAAGGCACCCTGCCCGCCGGGATCGAATACTGGCAGCCGCTGTTCTTTAGCGAGCCGCTGCCGCCGCTGTTTAGCTACTTCCCAAAAAATACGCTGGTGGTAAATACCGGCGATCTGGAAACCAGCGCCGATCGTTTCTGGCAGGATGCCACCGCGCGTTTTGAGAACCGTGGCGTGGACCCAATGCGTCCGCTTCTGCCGCCAGAAAGCCTGTGGCTGCGCGTGGATGAACTGTTCAGCGAGCTGAAAACCTGGCCGCGCATCCAGCTTAAGACCGAAAAACTTGCCGACAAAGCCGCGAATACCAATCTGGGTTATCACGCGCTGCCCGACCTCGCGGTACAAGCGCAGAACAAATCCCCGCTCGATAATTTGCGTAAGTTCCTCGAATCTTTCGAAGGCCCGGTCATTTTCTCGGTAGAAAGCGAAGGCCGCCGCGAAGCGCTGAGCGAATTACTCTCGCGTATTAAAGTTGCGCCGAAGCGTATTTATCGTCTGGATGAAGCATCAGATCGCGGGCGCTACATGATGCCTGGCGCCAGCGAGCACGGCTTTATCGATACCTTGCGAAATCGCGCGCTGATTTGCGAAAGCGATTTGCTGGGGGAACGAGTCAGCCGCCGCCGTCAGGATAAGCGCCGCGCCATCAACCCGGATACGCTGATTCGTAACCTGGCGGAGCTGCATACCGGGCAGCCGGTTGTGCACCTGGAGCATGGTGTCGGACGCTACGCAGGTTTAACCACTCTGGAGGCGGGCGGCATCACCGCTGAATATCTGATGCTGACCTACGCGGGCGACGCGAAGCTGTATGTGCCTGTTTCGTCACTGCATCTGATCAGCCGTTATGCTGGCGGTGCGGAAGAAAGCGCGCCGTTGCATAAACTCGGCAGCGACGCATGGTCCCGTGCACGGCAAAAAGCCGCTGAGAAAGTGCGCGATGTCGCAGCGGAACTGCTGGATATCTATGCCCAGCGAGCCGCGAAAGAGGGCTTCGCCTTTAAACATAATAAGGAGCAGTACCAGCTCTTCTGCGACAGCTTCCCGTTCGAAACCACGCCGGATCAGGCTCAGGCTATTAACGCCGTATTGAGCGATATGTGCCAGCCACTGGCGATGGACAGGCTCGTGTGCGGCGACGTTGGCTTCGGTAAAACCGAAGTGGCGATGCGTGCCGCATTCCTGGCCGTCGAAAATAACAAGCAGGTGGCGGTGCTTGTCCCGACCACGCTGCTGGCCCAGCAGCACCTCGATAACTTCCAGGACCGTTTTGCTAACTGGCCCGTGCGCGTGGAGATGCTGTCGCGTTTCCGTAGCGCCAAAGAGCAAACGCAGATCCTCGAAGAAGCCAGGGAAGGCAAAATTGATATTCTCATCGGCACGCACAAGCTGCTGCAAAACGACGTGAAGATGAAAGATCTCGGCCTGCTGATCGTTGATGAAGAGCACCGCTTCGGGGTGCGTCATAAAGAACGCATTAAGGCGATGCGTGCGGATGTCGATATTCTGACGCTTACCGCAACGCCTATTCCACGCACGCTGAATATGGCAATGAGCGGCATGCGCGACCTGTCGATTATCGCCACGCCACCGGCCCGCCGTCTGGCGGTAAAAACATTTGTGCGCCAGTACGATGAGCTGGTCGTTCGCGAAGCCATTCT
Source organism: Buttiauxella sp. (assembly GCA_031993245.1). GTDB lineage: Bacteria > Pseudomonadota > Gammaproteobacteria > Enterobacterales > Enterobacteriaceae > Dryocola. The sequence continues at coordinate 2,592 of DALYUA010000439.1, forward strand.
GCGTGAAGTGCTGCGTGGCGGGCAGGTTTACTACCTCTATAACGACGTGGAAAACATTCAGAAAGCGACAGACCGTCTGGCCGCTTTGGTGCCAGAAGCGCGCATTGCTATCGGTCACGGTCAGATGCGCGAGCGCGAGCTGGAACGCGTAATGAACGATTTCCACCATCAGCGTTTTAACGTGCTGGTCTGTACCACCATCATTGAAACCGGCATCGATATCCCCACGGCGAACACCATTATTATCGAACGTGCGGACCACTTTGGGCTTGCTCAGCTGCATCAGCTGCGTGGCCGCGTCGGGCGTTCGCACCACCAGGCCTATGCCTGGCTGCTGACGCCGCATCCGAAAGCGATGACCACAGATGCGCAAAAACGCCTTGAAGCTATCGCCTCGCTGGAAGATCTGGGGGCTGGTTTTGCCCTGGCAACACACGATCTGGAAATTCGCGGCGCGGGCGAGCTGCTG
>DALYUA010000440.1:0-3051 GCA_031993245.1 Buttiauxella sp.
ATCCTTCAGGACCTGCGTCGCCTGGTTTCGCTCGACACCTTCAGCCAGCTTGGTAGCGCCATCCTCATGATGCTGACCAGCCGGGCTACGCTACTGCCGCTATTTGCCGCACTGATTCTTGTCGGCTTTAGCATCAGTTCACGCCGACACTTCACCGCCTTCCTTGAGCGCTCCAGCGCTAAAGTAGGCAAAGTCACCCAGGATCATTTCACCTTAACGCTGCGCACTTTGTTCTGGTCAATCCTGGTCGCCTCCCCGCTTCCCGTCCTTTGGGCTACGCTGGGGTATGGCTTGCAGGAGGCGTGGCCTTATCCTATCGCCGTCGCCTTCGGTGATGGCGTCACCGCCACCGTGCCGCTGCTTTGGGTGGTGATGATTTGCGCCACCTTTGCGCGCCCAACAGGCTTGTTTGTCGTGCACTTTGGCTGGCCGCGCGAACGAGTTGCCCGCGCGATGCGCTACTACCTGATGAGCATCGGTTTTATCGTGCCGCTGATCATGGCGCTAATCATGTTCGACAACCTCAACGATCGCGAGTTTTCCGGCTCGCTGGGGCGGCTATGTTTCATTCTGATCTGCGGCGCGCTGGCGCTGGTCACGCTTAGCCTGAAGCGAGCGGGTATCCCGCTGTATGTGGATAAACAGGGCGACGGCGATAATGTCGTCAACAGGATCCTCTGGAACCTGATGCTCTGCGCGCCGCTGTCGGCCATTCTGGCTGCCGCCGTGGGGTATCTGGCGACGGCACAGGCGCTGCTGGCTCGCCTGGAAACCTCGGTCGCCATCTGGTTCTTGCTACTGGTGATTTATCACGTGATACGCCGTTGGATGCTTATCCAGCGTCGCCGTCTGGCCTTTGATCGCGCCAAACAGCGCCGTGCCGAGATTCTGGCCCAGCGCGCGCGCGGCGAAGATGAGTCAGCACATGTCCACAGCACGGAAGGGTCGGCAGAAGCGGTAGAAGAGGCGGAAATCGATCTTGATACCATCAGCGTTCAGTCCTTACGTCTGGTACGCTCGATTCTGATGCTGATTGCGCTGCTGTCGGTCATCGTCCTGTGGTCGGAAATTCATTCCGCATTTGGCTTCCTTGAGAACATTACGCTGTGGGATGTCACCTCAACCGTGCAGGGCGTCGAAAGCCTTGAGCCGATTACCCTCGGTGCCGTACTGATAGCCATTCTGGTGCTTATTATCACCATGCAGCTGGTGCGCAACCTGCCCGCGCTGCTGGAACTGGCGCTGCTACAGCATCTGGATTTAACGCCCGGCACAGGTTACGCCATCACCACCATTACTAAATATCTGCTGCTGCTGATTGGCGGGCTGGTCGGCTTCTCAATGATTGGTATTGAATGGTCGAAATTGCAATGGCTGGTCGCAGCGCTCGGTGTCGGGCTTGGGTTTGGCTTACAGGAGATCTTCGCCAACTTTATCTCAGGTCTGATTATTCTGTTCGAGAAACCGATTCGTATTGGCGATACCGTGACGATTCGCGATCTTACCGGCAGCGTCACAAAGATAAATACGCGTGCGACCACCATCAGCGACTGGGACCGTAAAGAGATTATCGTGCCGAACAAGGCGTTTATCACCGAGCAGTTTATCAACTGGTCGCTGTCGGACTCCGTAACGCGTGTGGTGCTCACCGTTCCTGCGCCATCGGATGCAAACAGCGAAGAAGTGACAAAGGTGTTGCTGCAGGCCGCCGAACGCTGTTCGCTGGTTATCGATAATCCACAGCCGGAAGCGTTCCTGGTAGATTTACAGGCGGGGATTCAGATCTTTGAATTACGAATTTACGCTGCGGAGATGGGACACCGTATGCCGCTGCGCCATGAGATCCATCAGCTGATTCTGCAGGGCTTCCGCGAGCACAATATCGACCTGCCGTTCCCACCGTTCCAGATGCGTCTGGAAAATATGGGCGGTTCACGCAGCAGAACGATTAAGTCGGCGGGAACATCTGGCCGGATGCCGGGAAGTTTGTAAGGGTATGCCGCCCTCTTCAGAGCGGGCGGCATTAAAACGTCAGGCCCTGTCCACAGGAAAGGCCAGCACATCGGCAAGGCTGTCAGCGCCTAACGCCAGCATAATCAGGCGATCCACGCCCAGCGCCACGCCCGAGCAATCCGGCAGGCCAGCCTTTAAGGCTTCGAGTAAGTTCACATCGATAGGCTGCGGCGTTAAACCGCGTGCGGCACGCTTGCGATTATCCTGCTCGAAACGTTGCTGCTGTTCGCGGGCGTCGGTCAGCTCATGGAACCCATTCGCCAGCTCAATACCTTTGAAATAAACCTCAAAGCGCTCCGCCACGCGGTGGTCTTCAGTGCTGATTTGCGCGAGCGCCGCCTGGCTTGCCGGGAAGTGATAGATAAATGCAGGCTTATCTTTTCCGATGTGCGGTTCAACGCCCATGGTAAACAGCAGTTGCAGCAGCGTGTCGCGATCTTCTTCCTCATCGGCAACGTTACTCAAATCAAGCTTTGCCGCCGCTTCGCGCAGCAGGGTTTTATCTGCCGATAACGGATCGATTTCCAGGTGGCGCTGGAAAGCCTGCTGGTAGGAAAGCGACTCTGCGGCCTCGCATTCCAGAACCTGTTGCAGCAGATCGTCCACCTCATTCATCAGGCGGTACATGTCGTAGTGCGGGCGATACCACTCCAGCATGGTGAACTCTGGATTGTGATGGCGGCCCATCTCTTCATTTCGGAAACTGCGACATAGCTGGAACACCGGGCCAACGCCCGCCGCCAGCAGGCGCTTCATGTGGTATTCCGGGCTGGTCATCAGGTACAGGTTGATGCCCTGAGAGTGGCCGGGACCAACAAAACGGGTTTCAAACGGGACCAGATGAATATCGGTTACCGTCGCCTGGCTCATGCAGGGGGTTTCCACCTCCAGTACGCCGCGATCGGCAAAAAATCGCCGAATTTCCGCCATAATAGCGGCGCGTTTCAACAGATTGGGGATGGATGCGCTCGGCTGCCAGGTGGCCGTTTCGCTCATGAGTTAATCTCCGTAGTCAAACAAGGCGAGGAAGTCTACTCG
>DALYUA010000441.1:0-3040 GCA_031993245.1 Buttiauxella sp.
ACCTCTTCAATGCGCGTGTCGCTGACGCGATCGGCTTTGGTCAGCGCGACGGTAACGGCAGGTTTGCCCGTCAGCTGCAGGATGGCGAGATGTTCGCGGGTTTGTGTCATTACGCCGTCGTCGCAGGCCACGACCAGCAGAGCGTGATCGATACCCCCCACGCCCGCCAGCATGTTGGTGAGGAATTTTTCGTGCCCCGGCACGTCGATAAAACCGATGACTCGTCCGTCAGGCTGCGGCCAGTAGGCGTAGCCGAGGTCGATGGTCATGCCTCGTTTTTTCTCTTCCGGCAGGCGATCCGCATTTACGCCTGTCAGGGCTTGTAATAGCGTCGTTTTGCCGTGGTCCACGTGACCGGCGGTGGCGATAATCATTGGGTCAGCATCTCCATAAAGCCCGCCTCATCTTCCAGGCAGCGTAAATCCAGCCACAGGCGTCCGTCGCTGATGCGGCCAATGACCGGTTTTGGTCGCTCGCGCAGGCTTTGGGTTAACGTACTTAGCGTGGCGCCGCGCCCGTCCTTTGGCGTGAAGGTGATAGCGGCGCTCGGCAGCCTGTCGACCGGCAGCGAACCGCTGCCAATCTGTGATAAACAAGGTTCCACGCGCACCTCGAACTGTTCGTCAAAACGCGTTTGTATCGCAGGAACAAGGCGTTGGGCCTGCTCGCTGATGGCGGTGGCATCCCGGGTTAACAGGCGCAGCGTTGGCAGCCTTTCAACCAGGGTTTCCGGGTGTTGATACAGGCGCAACGTGGCTTCCAGCGCCGCCAGCGTCATTTTATCGGCACGCAGGGCGCGCTTGAGAGGATGCTGTTGCATGCGGGCGATAAGATCTTTTTTACCGACGATAATTCCCGCCTGCGGGCCGCCGAGCAGTTTATCCCCTGAGAAACACACCAGGCTCACGCCCGCCGCGATTAATTGCTTCGGCATAGGTTCCGGCGGTAGTCCCCACTGGCTGAGATCGACCAGCGAGCCGCTGCCTAAGTCGCTGACCACGGGAATATTCAGCTCGTTACCCAGCGCGGCTAACTCCGCCTCGGACACGGCTTTGGTGAAGCCTTCAATCTGATAATTACTGGTGTGGACTTTCATCAGCAGCGCGGTGTTTCCGCTATTGGCCGCCAGACGATAATCTTTCAGGTGCGTGCGGTTGGTTGTGCCGACTTCCACGAGCTGGCAACCCGCCTGTCGCATGACGTCCGGGATACGGAACGCACCGCCGATTTCCACCAGCTCGCCTCGCGAGACGACCACTTCTCCGCCATCTGCACAGGCGGCCAGCATCAGCAACACTGCCGCCGCGTTATTGTTAACGATACAGGCGTCTTCCGCGCCGGTCAGGTCGCACAGCAGATCTGCCAGCGCCCGATCGCGATGGCCGCGCGCTGCGCCATTCAGATCGTATTCCAGCGTAATCGGGGAGCGCATCACCTGCGTTACCGCTTCAACAGCCGCTTCAGCCTGTAAAGCACGCCCAAGGTTGGTGTGCAGCACGGTGCCTGTCAGGTTAAACACCGGCAGTAACGCGCTTTGCCGATCTGCCTCGAGCTTTTTCTTCGCCTGAGCCGCCCAGTCCTCGTGCCACGCGGGTAGCGCTTCCCGGGAACGGATGTACTCACGCGCATCATCAAGCATCTCCCGCAGGGCGTTAACTACGCGGGTATGGCCGAAATCATGCAGCAGGGCGCTAAACGCTGCGTCACGTAACAGGCGGTCTGTCGCCGGCAGTTGGCTGTACAAAGTACGATGGGAGGTCATGGCAAACCGTGGGTTAAGAAATTTTGAGTCATTTTACAACAGACTGACGCCAAAACTCATACTGTTAACAGGGCTATGTTCACTTTGAAATAAACGGGGAAAACAATTTATTGATTTTCATCGGCTAAACAAAAAGAAGGAGAAAACGCGATTTTTCCTTCTTTTTTAGTAAGTTGAACAGGGCGGCAAGCCCCTGTCAAGGAGAGGAATCATGCCGTTGGCGGTTCGGTGCGGGCAAAGCTTTCGCGCTGGAAAAGAACCTCAACCAGTTTGACAAGATGCGGGCGAGCGACGCACCAGCCGGGAGAAACGCGGCGGAAGTTGATATAGCCCACGGCGCAGGCTACGGCGATATTCGCAACGGTTAGCGGTTCGGCGGATAGCGTTTTGTCCGCGGCAAACTTCTCAAGCATGTCCAGCCCGCGGCTGATTTTTTCCCGCTGGCGCAGCAGCTCGGTTTCTGATTGCTGAGCGGGTGGGCGCTGCTGTTCACGTACTGAAACAAGCGCTGCGTCCATAATCCCGTCCGCGAGCGCTTCCATCTGGCGCATCTTCAGCGCGGCTTTTGGCTCGCGTGGGATAAGCGCGGGCGCAATATCGAGAAGCTCCAGATATTCCGCAATAACCGGCGAGTCAAACCAATATTCGTCTTCGCCGGTTACCAGAGCCGGGACCTTGCCCAGCGGATTGTAGTGCGGCGTGGCGCTTTCAATCGTCCACGGATTGTCGTTCACAAACTCAAAGGTGATGCCTTTTTCCAGCAGGATGACCGAAATTTTGCGCACGTACGGGCTGGTGTAATTGCCGATCAGTTTCATCACATCGTCCATTTTTAGCCAACAAAAGATAAGTATGGCTCAGGATGTATAAAAAATCAGCGTCGGGATGGGATGTAAGAAAGCTACATCAGGCGACCAGCGGGACAGCGCGATGTGTTCTGCGTCACGCCAGGAATATTCTGATGAAAGTATTTTGTGATTCAAATCACAAAATGAAAACAAACACACGGCGTAAAAATGTGATAAATATCACAAATTATCGCGTTATACGGTTAAATAATTATCACTGTACTATATTTACACGCCGTTTTTGTGAGATTAATCACGTCGCAATGCCCTCCACCCCTGGCTTTGAGGTGATCTGCGTCACATTATTGGCCGTCGACTGGACAGCTTAACGATCACGTGCCAGATTCGCCTCACTCAAAGCATCTGGCAGGCTTCTCTGCCGCTACGTTAACAATAAACCTCGGGCTGCTTTCCCGGCGCGTAAACACAA
>DALYUA010000442.1:0-2995 GCA_031993245.1 Buttiauxella sp.
GCACCGTCATGGGGTGTCGGGGGTCGGAGGTTCAAATCCTCTCGTGCCGACCAAAAATCCCACAAAACCAGCCTTTATGGCTGGTTTTTTTATGCCTGCATTTTACCGCTTCCAGAGAGCGTATATTTTTCGACGGTTAGAAACCTGTCTAACATATCGATAAGGTAGATTAAAGCACGTTTATTTTTAGCTAATTCTGGGAATAGAAAAGCCTCTTATTTATATTAAAAATAATTTAACGTATTTATATTCACACCACAAATACAAAAGGGGTCGAGTACACCAACTCGTTGTAAAAATAGCACTTTAAGGGTATCGTTGCTCATTCCTGTAAGAGAGGAATGACCCAAGTTATTATTTATGTCATCGCGAAAAATTCCACTTCATCAAAATGTATTACAAGCCTCTAACGAGCGTCTGAATTGGGTTTTTAATAACTTCGATCGTATTTGCGTATCGTTTTCAGGCGGCAAAGATTCCACGGTGATGTTTCATCTTACCGCCATGATGGCCCGTCAGCTTAAAAGACGCTTTAGCGTACTGTTTATAGACTGGGAGGCACAGTTCAGCCATACCATTGCTCATATCGAAGAGATGCGCGAGCAGTATAAAGATGTGGTGGAAGAGTTTTACTGGGTGGCGCTCCCGCTCACCACACTTAACGCGGTTTCACAATTTCAGCCAGAATGGGTGTGCTGGCAGGAGGGGGCTTCCTGGGTTCGTCAACCTCCAGCCGGTGCGATTACCGACGCTGATTATTTCTCGTTTTACCGTCCGGCAATGAGTTTCGAAGATTTTGTAAATGAATTTTCCAGATGGTTTTCCAACCTTCGCCCTGCGGCTATTCTTATCGGCATTCGGGCTGATGAATCCTACACCCGTTTCCTGGCCATTGCCTCAGCGCGAAAATTGCGCTTTGCCGATGACAAACCCTGGACTACCGCGACGCCCAGCGGACACGCCTATAACGTCTATCCCCTCTATGACTGGAAAACAGCGGATATCTGGACATGGTTTGCTCTGACCGGTGAAACCTGCAACAAGCTTTATTCCCTGATGTATCAGGCTGGTGTTCCGATGCGCTATATGCGCGTCTGTGAGCCTTTTGGCCCGGAGCAACGCCAGGGCCTGTGGTTATACCACGTGCTGGAGCCTGAACGCTGGACTCTGCTTTGCCAGCGAGTAAGCGGCGCAAACAGCGGGTGTCTGTATGCATCGGGCAGCGGTGATTTCTACGCCCGTCGCCAGATAAATAAGCCTGAACATCTGACGTGGCGGGAATATGCCCACGCATTGCTTGATAGCATCCCAACAGCTACCGCCGAACACTATCGCAACAAAATTGCCGTCTACCTGCACTGGTATCAAACCCGGGGTTTTCCTGACGATATCCCCGATGAGCAAGAAAAAGATACCGGCAGCAAGGATATTCCGTCATGGAGGCGTATCTGTAAGGTTTTACTGAGCAACGATTACTGGTGTCGGGCCCTCTCCTTTAGCCCCACCAAATCGACGAACTATCAGCGTTACACCAAGCGCATCCAGGAGAAACGTCAGCAATGGAAGATCCTATAACTACACAGCAAATCCAGACCGCATTAAAAGGATTTTTAAATACGCTATCGGGTGAGCAGCGTATCGAAGCCATCAATGAAATCAGACAAACTTTGCATGAATTTAGCCCGTTCCGGGAAGAGCCGATAGATTGCGTGATGTGGGTAAAAGCAAAACAGCTCGCTACCAATGATTACAACCCGAATAACGTGGCTCCTTGCGAAAAACGACTTCTTACCACCTCGCTGGTGCAGGATGGATTCACCCAGCCAATCGTCGTTTCACCGACGGGAACGTCCGATAACTACGTGATAGTTGATGGCTTTCACCGTTTTGAATTGGGCAAAAAAACTAACGAACTGAAGAAAAGGTTACTTGGCTACGTGCCCGTAGTGGTGATGTCTGGAGCAGGCAATGATAAAAGCCGCCGCATCGCCGCAACAATCCGGCATAACCGCGCGCGCGGGCGTCATCAAATCAATGCCATGGCGGAGATAGTACGAGAGCTGTCGCAGCTTGGCTGGAGTGATGAAAAAATCAGCAGCGAGCTGGGGATGGATGCCGATGAAGTGCTGCGGCTCAAGCAGGTTTGCGGCCTGTTTGAACTATTCAGCAACAGAAAATTCTCCCAAGCCTGGACGGTTAAGTAGCGCTTAAAGCAGGAAAATAGTCGCCAGTCCCAGAAAGATAAAGAATCCGCCGGTGTCGGTTAAAGCGGTGATCATTACGCTTGATCCCACAGCCGGATCTTTACCCAACCGTGTCATGATCATCGGGATCAACACGCCCATTAACGCGGCGACTAACAGATTGAGCACCATCGCGAGCGTCATAACGCCGCCAAGTGCCGGATCGTCATACAGCAGCCAGGTTACCGCCCCCATCACCCCACCCCAGACGATGCCGTTTATTAAAGCCACACCCAGTTCACGCAGCACTAAAAACGAGTAGTTTCCAGCCTGCAGGTGCTGCAGCGCCAGCGCACGAACAATCATGGTGATGGTTTGGTTGCCGGTATTGCCGCCTATACCTGCAACAATCGGCATTAACGAAGCCAGAGCCACCAGCTGTGAAATGGTATGTTCGAACATGCCGATCACGCGTGATGCGACAAATGCGGTACACAGGTTGATGGCAAGCCATGCCCAACGCGCTTTAACGGCTTTGCTTACCGGAGCAAAAACGTCCTCTTCCGCGCTCAGGCCCCCCATGCGGCGGAGATCGTTATCCGTCTCCTCGTACACAACGTCAACAATCTCATCAACGGTCAGACGGCCCATCAGCTTCCCGCTGCTGTCGATGACGGCGGCGCTTACCAGGTTATCCCTTTCAAAGGTTCTCGCCGCGATTTCGTCGTCGTCTTCCGGAGCAAAGCAGGTGGGATTATCGTCCATCACTTTCAGCACGGGAGTTTCCGGCGGATGAAGCAGAATGGTTGTCA
>DALYUA010000443.1:0-2992 GCA_031993245.1 Buttiauxella sp.
AACTTGCCAAGGCGCAGGTCACGGATGATCTCCATACGTTCTACCGTATCGATATCCGAGTGCAGATAGCGCACCCGCTCACCGTGCTCTTCGAGGTATTCCGTAAGATCCTCTGCCATGCGTTTCGTCAGCGTCGTAACCAGCACACGTTCGTTAATTTCAACGCGTTTACGGATCTCAGAAAGCAGATCGTCAACCTGCGTGGTGACGGGACGCACTTCGATGATGGGATCCAGCAGCCCCGTTGGGCGCACAACCTGATCGACAATATCGTCGCCGGATTTTTCCAGCTCGTAATTGCCAGGCGTTGCCGAAACGTAAATTGTCTGCGGAGCCAGCGCTTCGAACTCTTCAAACTTTAACGGACGGTTATCAAGCGCTGAAGGCAGGCGGAAACCATACTCCACCAGCGTCTCTTTACGTGCCCGGTCGCCACGGTACATGCCGCCGATCTGTGGAATGGTAACGTGAGATTCGTCCACCACCAGCAGCCCGTCGGCCGGAAGGTAATCAAATAACGTTGGCGGAGCTTCACCCGGCCCGCGTCCGGAGAGGAAGCGCGAGTAGTTTTCCACGCCCGAACAGTAGCCCAGCTCGTTCATCATCTCTAAATCAAACTGCGTACGCTGCGTTAAGCGCTGCTCTTCCAGCAGCTTGTTGTTCGCCAGCAGCACCTTGCGCCTGTCTGCCAGCTCGTCTTTGATCTCTTCCATCGCCTGCAGGATACGTTCACGCGGCGTGACGTAGTGCGTTTTAGGATAGACGGTAAAACGCTGGATAGCCTGATCGACCTGTCCGGTTAGCGGATCGAACAGCGACAGGCGTTCCACCTCTTCGTCGAACAGCTCCACACGCAGCGCCATATCGTCCGATTCTGCCGGGAAGATATCAATAACTTCGCCGCGCACCCGGAAGGTGCCGCGCTGGAATGCCTGGTCGTTGCGCGTATATTGCAGTTCGGTAAGACGACGCAAAATGGAGCGCTGATCGATGATCATCCCTTTGGTGAGATGCAGCATCATTTTCAGATAGAGATCGGGATCGCCCAGGCCATAGATGGCTGAAACCGACGCCACAACAATAACATCGCGACGCTCAAGCAACGCTTTGGTTGCCGACAGACGCATTTGTTCGATGTGTTCGTTTACCGAAGAGTCTTTTTCGATAAAAGTGTCGGAGCTGGGCACATAGGCTTCAGGCTGATAGTAGTCGTAGTAAGAGACGAAAAATTCCACCGCGTTGTCAGGAAAGAACTCTTTCATCTCGCCATAAAGCTGCGCCGCGAGCGTTTTGTTCGGCGCCAGCACCATGGTTGGACGCTGCAGGTCCGCAATCACATTTGCCACGGTAAAGGTCTTACCTGACCCGGTCACCCCCAGTAACGTCTGATGGGCAAGTCCGTCTTCAAGCCCCTCTTCAAGACGACGTATAGCATCGGGCTGATCGCCGGAGGGTTTGAATGCAGAATTAAGTTTGAACGCTTTACTCATTGAGTTGCTACCTGAGGAAAAAACCAGCGGGCCGGAGGATAATTTTACTCGACACAGGAATTTTTGCCAGCAAATAATACTGGATAAAAAACCAGTTACGTAAGCAATGATGTCGAATACCCGCTCACATTTCGCCCGGCTTCGCACGCGATTTCATCAAAGACGAAATTAAACGCTGCCTCGTAACGGTTATCCCCAGTTTTTCGGCCCTTTAATATTTGTCAAGTAATGTAATAAAAACGAGACATAGATCTTTGACACTTTTCTTACACGGATTGCTTTTATTTAACTGGCTAATTTTAAAAGAATTTTCTTAAAAGACCGGTTTCGCGTCAATTTGCATGCAGGCCGCGCCCCCTCTCGCTTACCGCTAGTTTTCTAACTCTAATGCACAAGGTTATCCACAGGAATAGTGGATAAGTGCATCCAGCCCTTTAGGGCCGCCGCCCGCAAAATTTCCATTTGTTGACGTACCCGCGCCGAAAAAAATTTTTCCGCCCTATTTTTGATTTTTATCACCTTATTTCACTTTGTGCGGACAGTGGTGAAGGCGCTCACAAAACTAACGTGTCTTTCATGCTTTTTGGCGGTTTTCTGCACCAGAAGCGAGAAAAGGAAAGCACCGGCAAAGTGCAGCGCAATAACAAGGTTGGGCTGCCCATGCTTTTTCCACCCTTATTGATGAGGCTATTCTCAAAATCGCTATGTTTCTGCTGCTCCGGCGTGAGATGGCAGGGGAATTGCAGCATACCGGGAGAAACTCATTCCTCCTTCCACAGAGATCGTGGATGCAGCGGTGAAATGGGTATATTTTTTAATCCTGTCGTGAGGAGATAACACATGTTGAGTTTACGCGCCGTGAACCAGTTTTACGGCGAGAACCATGTTTTATGGAACCTTGACCTGGAACTGACAAAAGGTGAATGCACCTGCGTGCTGGGGGCCGCAGGCATGGGCAAAACCACCCTGATAAACTGTATCACTGGCTACCTGCCCGTACAAAGCGGCAGCATGGTATGGAATGAGGCTGGCAGCCCGCCACAGGATTTGCTCGCGAAGCCCATTGAAGATCGTGCCGCGCTGGGTATGAGCTATGTCGCGCAGGAACGAGGCATTTTCTCTCAGCTCTCGGTCGAAGAAAACCTGCAGATTGCACGCCTGGCCGGGAGCGAGCGTGCCCGGGCCATTCCCTCCATGGTCTATGACCTGTTTCCTGCGCTTTATGCGTTACGTCACGTACGCGGCGGCGAACTCACAAGCGATATTCAGCAGCAGCTTGTGCTCGCCAGAGCGCTGGTGAGCGAACCAAAACTGCTGATTCTCGATGAACCGGCGTCCGGAAGCGGACAACGTTTTATCCATGATATGGGAAATATTCTTCACCGTCTGAACCGGGATTTTGGCCTCACGATTTTGCTGGTCGAACAACGTTTGTCATTCATCCGCCGTGTAGCGGACCGCTTTTGCCTTTTGCACCGTGGACGTAACGTCGCGCAGGGGAA
>DALYUA010000444.1:0-2986 GCA_031993245.1 Buttiauxella sp.
TCCTGCTGTGGGGGCGCTCGGGCCTTTCGTTCGCCGCCTTTAGCTGGCAAATGGCTCCGCTTGCGGGGGCGATGGTGGCAAGCCTGCTGGTGCTGTGCTGGTTCTGCTTCCCGACAAAGGCGCTGCACTATCACGGGCACGACAGAGTACATGCCTGGCAGCCGCGTCTGGTTTATGCAAGCGTGGCGCTGTACGCGGTGTTTATCGTTTCACTTGAGCTGAAACAGGAAGCATGGGGGCTTGCCCTGGTCGCCCTGGGTTTTATCCTGCTTGCCAGACAGATCCTGCTGAAGATCGACTGGAGTCTGCTGCTGGTGTTTATGGTGATGTTTATCGACGTTCACCTAATCACCCGGCTCCCGATGGTCGGGCACGCGCTGCACGACGTAAGCCAGTTTTCGCAGGGTGGATTGTTCGCGCTGGGCATTGGCCTTTCGCAAATTATCAGTAACGTGCCCGCCACAATTATGCTGCTGAACTACGTTCCGGCCACGGCTCTGCTGGCCTTTGCCGTAAATATTGGCGGTTTCGGTCTGCTGCCGGGTTCGCTTGCCAACCTTATCGCACTGCGCATGGCAAACGACAGGCGAATCTGGGTGCGATTCCATTATTATTCCCTGCCGATGCTGCTCTGGGCGGCCCTGGTCGGATACGGGCTATTGCGGCTGTTTCCCCTAAGTTAAATACAAATTGTCAGTTTTTCCTGGCAAAGGTATAGCTAACTTCTAAATTTACTAAACGGTAAATTTTTTGTGACGCAGATAACGCGAAGCAGGGCGAGTTAGCGAACCTATGGCAGACCAAAACGACAAGCCGGATAACGGCGAAGATCAGAAAAACAGCAGTGCTCAAAAAGACAACAACCAAAAAGAGAACAATCAAAAAGACGAAAAGAAACGCCCCGGCAAAAAGCCGCTGATTATTCTGGGCATCGTCGTGATAATCATGGTTATTGTGGCGGCGGTGTGGTGGTTTCTGACCAGAAATGAAGAAACCACCGATGATGCGTTCACTGAAGGTAACGCCGTGACTATCGCGCCGAAAGTGGCGGGTTACGTTACAGAATTGCCTATCAGCGATAACCAGCGGGTGCACAAAGGCGACCTGCTGGTGGTTATCGATCCGCGAGATGCCGCTGCGCAGCGCGACCAGGCCCGGGCGCAGGTTGGCCTTGCGGAATCTCAACTCCATCAGGCGCAGGCGCAGCTCGATCTGGCGAAAGTGCAGTATCCCGCCCAGCGCGATCAGGCGCAGGCTGAGGTCGCCAAAGCCGAAGCGGATTTAGCCAATGCCCGCGCAGAGTACAAACGCCAGCGCGGCGTGGATCCACGCGCTACTTCTCAGCAAAATATTGATACTGCCAGCGCGCAACTGCGTTCAGCCGAGGCTGGCGTAGCCAATGCCCGTGCGCAGCTTGAAGTTGCAAGTCAGGTCAAGCTGCAAATCCGTCAGCAGGAAACCAACGTGGAAGCCCGCGCCCGGCAGGTCGAACAGGCCAAAGCCCAGCTTGAGACGACAGAGCTTAACCTCTCCTATACCGAAGTGCGCGCGCCGTTTGACGGCTTTGTCACGCTGCGTAACGTACAGCTCGGCTCGCTGGTGCAGGCCGGAACGGCGCTGTTTTCGGTCGTCTCCCCGGATATCTGGGTCATCGCTAACTTCAAAGAATCTCAGCTCGAAAGAATGCGTCCAGGTAATAAAGTGCAGCTTAGCGTGGACGCTTATCCGGACATGGAGCTGGAAGGGCACATCGACAGTATTCAGCAGGGCAGCGGCTCGCGCTTCTCAGCCTTCCCGGCGGAAAACGCTACCGGCAACTTTGTGAAGATCGTGCAGCGTGTGCCGGTAAAAATCGTGATTGATAAAGGACTGGACGCGAACCATCCGCTGCCGCTGGGGTTATCCGTTGAGCCGAAGGTAACCGTCGAATGAGCGAGATGGCTGCTGAGCATCACGATAACTGGAAACCCGCCAGTAATCCGTGGGCCGTGGCGATAGTCGTCACGCTTGCCGTGTTTATGGAAATCCTCGACACCACCATTGTCAACGTGGCGCTGCCGCACGTCGCGGGCTCGCTCTCCTCAAGCTATGACGAATCCACCTGGGTGCTCACCTCGTACCTGGTAGCAAACGGCATCGTGCTGCCTATCTCCGCCTTCTTAAGCCGTCTGTTTGGCCGCAAGCAGTTCTTTTTAATCTGCATTGTGATGTTTACCGTCTGTTCGTTTTTGTGCGGCATCGCCACCGAACTGTGGGAAATCATCCTGTTCCGCGTCATGCAGGGCTTCTTCGGCGGCGGGTTACAGCCCACGCAGCGGTCGGTTTTGCTGGATTACTTCAAGCCTGAAGATCGCGGTAAAGCGTTCGGACTGTCGTCGATTGCTATCATCGTCGCGCCGGTACTCGGGCCAACTCTCGGCGGATGGATAACCGACAACTATTCCTGGCGCTGGGTGTTTTTTATCAATATCCCGGTCGGAATTGTTACGGTGCTGGCGATTTATCAACTGCTTGAAGACCCGCCGTGGGAGCGTAAATCGGAAGAAAAACTTACCGTTGACTGGACCGGCATCGGCCTTATCGCGCTTGGCCTCGGCTGCCTGCAGGTCATGCTGGATCGCGGTGAAGATGACGACTGGTTTTACTCGAACTTTATCCGCACCTTTGCCGTGTTAACGATAATCGGCATCATCGGCGCCATTTTCTGGCTGATCTACGCCAAAAAACCGGTGGTGGATTTACGCTGCATGAAGGACAAAAATTTCGCCATTTCCAGCATGTTGATGGCGGGAATGGCGATGATTTTATACGGCAGCTCCGTCGTTATTCCCCAGCTTGCCCAGCAGGATCTGGGATATACCGCAACCTGGTCCGGGCTGGTGCTTTCCCCCGGCGCGGTGCTGATCGTGCTGACCATTCCGCTGGTGATAAAGCTGATGCCGATTGTGCAGACGCGCTGGCTAATCGCTTTTGGCTTTAGCTGCCT
>DALYUA010000445.1:0-2984 GCA_031993245.1 Buttiauxella sp.
CTTTTGCGCCATCATCGACAAATAAGCCCGCTGCTTTTCAAAGTTGTTGTGCGCGTTGGCGAGAATAAGGGTGTAGCCTTTTTCAAAGCAGCTATTTTCCACCGCTTCGATAATTTCGGCGAAATAGGGCGCTTCGCTGGAGGTGGCAAGCAGGCCAATTGTTTTGGTGTGATTAACTTTCAGGCTGCGCGCAACGGCGCTTGGCGAATAGTGTAATTCTTTGATTGCCGCCCAGACCGCGTTACGGGTTTCTTCTGCCACAAAGCGGGTTTTGTTAATAACATGTGACACGGTTGTAGTGGAAACGTTTGCGCGCTTCGCTACGTCCTTAATTGTTGCCATTAGATGTCACTCCAGGCCATATCGTAAGCTCCTGATAATTAGTCTGTTAAACGTTTGCGTGCCCTGACTCCTGGGGCGCCTTTTGGGCTGCTGCATGTCGGGAATGCGACATAAAACGGGAGGAGGGCGTTGAATTGATAGCACGCAGTAAATTAGCGAGGGATTTTGGCTTATCTTTTATCAAAGTGGAAGAGGGAAAACCAATATCATCATAAATCTGACAGGATTTTTGCTGTCGATTGTGGGAAAATCATCCGCACATACTCTTTGTAGGGTAATGTTTGTAGCGTAATAAAAGGAGGTTGCCGATGAGTACCGATCTGAAATTTTCCGTCGTCACGACGATTATTGTTCTGAGCCTGATAGTCGCAGGTGCTTTAACAGCAGTCATGCACTGATTAAAAGGGGCCGCAATCGCGGCCCCTTTATCTTCTACGCTGCCAGAATGCCAGAACCGCGTTAACGAATGGTCTTCGGCGTCATCACGCGTTTAGCACCGACATAATGACGCTGCCAGTAATCTTCGCTCAGCGAGGTAATCTGGATATCGCGACCGCTGCGGGGCGACTGGATGAACTTACCGTTACCTACGTAAACGCCAACGTGATCGGCGGCGCCGCGCCCGCGGGTGCGGAAGAAGACCAGATCGCCATTCTCCAGTTCACCACGATCGACAGAAGCAGCATCACGCAGGTGATACATCTCATTTGCCGTGCGTGGGATGCGGAACTTGACCAGATCTTTATAGGCATAATAAACCAGGCCGCTACAATCAAAACCGGTGCGCGGTGAAGTACCGCCCCAACGATACGGCTTGCCAATCTGCCCCATGAGCTTATTCATCGCCGTCTTCTGCGCCTTTTGCACACGAATTTTGTGGGCCTGGGCAATGGTCAGGTTTTTGTTCTCTTTCACCGAGGTGCATTTTGCTTTGTGCCCTTTACGGGCTTTTGAGCAGTGCTGAACGGAGGCGGTATGTTGAACTTTAGAAGCCTGGCTGGCTTTCAGAGAAGATTTTTTGCCGGTGTTTTTTGCGAGGGTTTTACTTTTAACGGCTGACGCTGTTTTCTTTTTAACTGGCGCCGTTGCTTTCTTGCTGGACCGCTTTGCAGAGGTGGAACTGGATTTTGCTTTATTCTTGCTGCTTTTAGCCGTGCTTTTCGTTGGGCTTTTCGCCGTCTGGGCTTTAAGCGTGGCAACTTGATGCGCCTGCCCGGAAGCCTGCGTCAAGGGTATATAAGGCAAGGTAAAAAGCAGAGCACAGAGCGTGATAGAGATTTTTGTTATCCGCGCCACTCGACAATCCCCTGATAATAATGAAAACACGATGAAGTACATCATGCCCGCGTGTGATTTTTCCAAAACCAGCCGATTCTAATCCATAAGAAGCCATAAAGTTAATAACCTTTTATTGCCGAAGATAAAGATTCGTTATCGGACGCAAAAAAATTGACCAGTTAACGGCTGATAAGACGATTTATTGATCGAGATTGGGGTATTTTGCAGGTTGGCGATACTATGAAAAGTGTTAATCTTAAAGCATATGTAGCCTCCTCCGCGTCGCGGGAGAATAACCCTGCAAAAATTGGTGTTTTCTGGTGGGGGCGCAACTCGCTACAATGGCAGGCTACTGCCGTAAAAAGGTTTGAGGAAGCAAGACAATGAGCACAATCGAAAAAATTCAACGCCAGATCTCAGAGAACCCGATCCTTCTCTATATGAAAGGCTCCCCGAAACTGCCTAGCTGCGGTTTCTCAGCCCAGGCGGTACAGGCGCTGTCCGCATGCGGCGAGCGTTTTGCCTATGTGGATATCCTGCAGAATCCGGATATCCGTGCGGAAATGCCAAAATACGCAAACTGGCCAACTTTCCCGCAGCTGTGGGTTGATGGTGAGCTGGTTGGCGGCTGTGACATCATCATTGAGATGTACCAGCGCGGCGAACTGCAGACGCTTATCAAAGAAACTGCCGAGAAATACAAGTCAGAAACGCCTGACGCGGAATAAGTCTCGCGAGTTGCTTAGAAACCAGTCCTTCAGCGGGGCTGGTTTTTTTTATGCGCTTTTCCCCTTCTTGCCACTGCTGTCATCAAGTGTTAAAAGGTGCCCCCTCGATAGTAAGACACAGGAGAAGGGCGTGAATAACACGTCAACTACCGTCAGGACTCAAGGCCTGGACGCCGCGCCGGAAAGTGAACAAACGCTAAAACGGGGACTGCAAAACCGTCATATTCAACTCATCGCTCTGGGCGGCGCGATTGGCACCGGGTTATTTTTGGGAATTGGTCCGGCAATTCAGATGGCCGGACCCGCGGTATTGTTAGGCTACGCTATCGCCGGAATCGTTGCCTTTCTGATTATGCGTCAGCTTGGCGAGATGGTCGTGGAGGAACCGGTATCCGGTTCGTTCGCCCACTTTGCCTACAAATACTGGGGGCCGTTTGCCGGTTTCCTTTCGGGCTGGAATTACTGGGTCATGTTTGTGCTGGTTGGCATGGCGGAACTTACCGCCGCCGGTATTTATATGCAGTACTGGTTTCCGGATATACCCGGATGGATATGGGTGGCGCTGTTCTTCGTCATTATTAACGCCGTGAACCTTGTCAACGTGCGTCTTTACGGTGAAATGGAATTCTGGTTTGC
>DALYUA010000446.1:0-2979 GCA_031993245.1 Buttiauxella sp.
CAGATCGATGATTACGCTCTTCACGTTCTGTTTTTCCAGCTTCTGTAACTGAACCTTAACGTCATCCGTCAGGCCGACATAGAAGCCAGGGATATCCAGCACGCCGACTTTTTCTTTGCCCACGGTTTTCACCGTCAGCTTCACGGCGCGGTCTTCAAGGCGAATACGTTCGCGCGTTAACGTCACGATGCGGGTTTTGGTTCCCTTACCAGCAGGCAGGATCTCCAGACGCACTTTGCTGCCTTTTGGTCCTTTGATCAGCGCGACCACGTCATCCAGGCGCCAGCCGATGACGTCAACCATCGCCTTCCCTGTCTGACCGACGCCAACGATACGATCGCCTACGGTAATCGCCTTGCTTTTCGCCGCCGGGCCGCCTGCTACCATGGAATTGATAACCGTGTAGTCATCGTCCATTTGCAGCACGGCGCCAATGCCTTCAAGCGACAGGCTCATTTCCGTGTTGAACTGTTCGGTATTGCGTGGAGAGAGATAGTTAGTATGCGGGTCGATTTCATGCGCAAACGCTGTCATCGCCAGAGAGAACACATCTTCGCTGTTGGACTGCGCCAGACGACGAATCGCGAACTGATAACGCCTGGTGAGCGTTTCGCGAATTTCCTGCTCATTCTTACCGGTCAGCTTCAGGCTAAGCTCGTCATATTTAACCTTACCGTCCCAGAGTTGGTTTAACTCCGCAACGCTTGTTGGCCATGGCGATTTACTGCGGTCAAGATTAAAGGTGTCGTTACCCGTAAAATCCATCGGCTTTTCAAGCACCTTTAGCGCATACTGGTAACGTTCAAAACGGCGCTTTTGACCCAGGTTGTACAAATCGTAAAACAGATCCAGCTTGCCTGAACGAAGCTCATCACCAATCTCATTTTTCCTGGCCGCGAACTGCTCAACGTCGCTGGCAAGCAACACGTTGTGACTAAAGTCGAGCAGATTCAGATAGCGGGTGAAGATTTTGGCGGAGAAGTTTTGGTCGAGGTCAAACTGGCGGTAATGCGAGCGAGTAAAGCGCGAAGTTACGCGCTCACTCACCGTGGCATGCTGTGCTTCTTCCTTTAACTGCGGGATTTGGTCAGCACGCGTGATGTTCTCAACGGCCAGCGCGCTGCCTGCAAGAAACAACAGGCTAGCGACGGCCGTAAGCTTAAAGAGTTTGTTCATGCCCGGGTGTGGCCTCCGTTTCAGAACTGCAAGTGTTCTGCGCGTACAATCATAGCCATACCAGAAGTCAGCTGTACACGGACGCCATCTTTGGTAATTTCCAGTACGGTGGCATCCATCGCGTTGTTACCCGCTTTGACTTTAATTGCCTGTCCAACCTGCAGCACTGAAATATCCGTTACTGGCGTGCGTTTTTCTTCGCGTGGCGCCTGAGCAACAGGCTTATCAGCACGTGGCTTACGTTCAGCTTCTTCTTTGCGACGCGGCGCCGGGCGTGGTTTACGCTCGCGACGAGGCTTGTCTTCAACGGTCTCACCGTTTGCGATAGCCGCTTCGCGTTTTTTCGCCAGCTGTTCAGCACGCTGAGCCTGAACACGAGCTTTTGCTTCTTCAAGCTGCTTGCGGGCGTGTTCAACGTGTTGCTCGTCCAGCTCGCCACATGGGTTGCCGTCAAGATCGACACGAACCGCGCCGACTTTGATACCGTACAGGTAGCGCCAGCTTGAAGTATAAAGACGTAACGCGGAGCGAAGCTGAGTTTTACTGAGGCTCATTTCGCCTTCAACGCGCGCGACCAGATCCTGGAAGATTCCAATCTTCAGGGGGCGAGCTTCGCCTTCAGCGCTAAAGCACTGGGGGAAACGCTCAGCCAAAAAGGTAATAACTTCTTTGCTGCTATTCAACTTAGGTTGATTTTCCATGAAATTTCCTGATTACAACGGAGTTGCCAACAAACCGCGGCATGAACAGGCGACATTATAATGACGCTACCGGCAAATGCCACGTTATCCGTTGCTTATCATGCTAACGAGTGAAGAATTTTTTATAATCCGTAGCGGTTAGCAGGTGTGAAAGCTGCGTAACCAGTTGGGATAAGCCTTGTTGATCGTCCGGCGCGAAGCGTCCGTATTCGGTGCTATCAATATCCAGCACGCCGATAACCTCGTCATTCACCCTCAGCGGGAAGACAATTTCGGCATTACTTGAGGCATCGCAGGCGATATGGCCATCAAATGCGTGCACATTTTCAACGCGCTGAACTTCACCGGTTGAAATCGCAGTACCGCATACGCCTTTGCCCACCGGAATGCGCACGCAGGCAATTTTGCCCTGGAAGGGCCCCAGAACCAGAGTATTGCCTTCCAGCAGGTAGAATCCCGCCCAGTTCACGCCGTCAAGGCGTTCGAAGAGCAGCGCACTTGTATTAGCGAGAGTTGCCAGAAAACTTGTTTCACCTGCCATTAACGCACTGAAATCGCGATTTAAATCCGCGTAAAATTGTTCTTTGTTCATTGAATAACCATTTTGTTGTCTGACTCTACTGCATAGCATACTAAAATAAGCACTAAATGCGCTGTACCACAAGGTGTATCATTTTGTGAATTACTATAGGCTTGACGCCACAATCTATTTCAGAGCGAGATACAACATGCCGCACGGGTATTCCTGGCCGACGACGAAAAATGAAAATACACGCCATTAGTCAGGTTTTGCCGCAGGCACGTTATCAGCGTTGTCCCCAATGCGATACACTTTTCTCTTTACCTGCGGTTAAAACATCCCAAAGTGCCTGCTGCCCTCGCTGTGACGCTAAAGTACATGATGGGCGCGACTGGTCTTTAACCCGTCTGGCCGCAATGGCAGTCGCGATGCTGTTGCTGATGCCTGTCGCCTTTTCCGACCCGCTGCTGCGTATTTACCTGCTGGGAGCGAAAATTGATGCCAACGTTTTTCAGGGCATCTGGCAGATGGCCCGTCAGGGCGATCCGGTTACTGCGGCCATGGTGCTGTTTTGCGCAGTGG
>DALYUA010000447.1:0-2976 GCA_031993245.1 Buttiauxella sp.
TGAGTAACCAATCGCCGATAAACATTTTGTTTAAACGCTGCATCATATCCAGCGCTGCAGTGGTGGAAGCCACTACATCGCGGCGTGCGTCATACGCTTTGGTCTGTTTAAGACCATAATTGCGCCCCGTACTTGGAATAATCTGCCAAATGCCCGCTGCATTTGCGCCAGACGTCGCGTGGGGGTCAAAAGCGCTCTCCACTATGGGTAGCAGTACCAGTTCCATCGGCATGTTACGTTTCTTAACCTGCCCGGCAATCCAGTACATATACGGCTCTGCCCGTAATGTTACATCGTGGAGATAGCTCTTATTACGTAGGTACTTCTGTTTCTGTTCGCGGATCCGGGTATTCTCCGGTATCCCCATCTTTAGCTCGTCGCCGATGAAGTTCCACAGGTTCTGATCTTGCGCGAGGAACGTCCCATCGTCCATCCATCGCGCCGAGGTCGCTCGACCAGTGTACTTTCCTGCTTCACCTTGACCAGCCGCAGACAGACTCTGCGCATGCTGTTGGACGTTAGCGTCATGCTTTGACGCCTGGCATCCCACAAGCAAGACAGTGGCGAGTAATATCGCTTTTGCCTTCATGTGTGTGTCAATGGTTGCTTAAAAGACGAGCAAGGATACATTTGACCGTCAGACAACACAACCAGAAAATTTAAAAGCTATCTTTCTTTGCGCGTAACCAGGCGAATACCTGCTCTGGTTGTTGCAAGTTTGTTTCTTGAGATATTAAAGCTTTTAAATCATCGTCTTGCGTTCTTAAAAAAACATTAATTTTGCGTTCAGTTTGTAAAGAAGTGGGCAAGGTTGATTGGTTTTTTGCACGTAACTCCTTAACTTTTCGATAGTATCCGATTAAGTCTTCGTCCTTCGGTAAAACACTTAAGGAAAATTTTATATTGGATAAGGTGTATTCATGCGCACAGCAAATTAACGTATCGTCGGGTAACGCATTAATTTTTTGAAAAGACTGATACATTTGTTCTGGGGTGCCTTCAAAAAGCCTTCCGCAGCCGCCAGAAAACATCGTGTCCCCGCAAAAAAGATAAGGGAAATTAAAATAAGAGATATGTCCTAAAGTGTGACCCGGTGTGGCAATTACACTAAATTCATACTTCAAAATATTGATCTTATCTCCTTCACGAACTACCCGGTTCGTTCCCTTATCTTGTGTCTCTTCCGGACCGTATACCACAAGTCCCGGGAAGCTTTTGAGGAGTTCTTTCACGCCGCCAACGTGGTCGTTGTGATGATGAGTAAGCAAAACAGCTTCAGGCTGCCATTGGTTCTCAGCGATGGCCCTGAGCACCGGTGCCGCTTCGCCCGGATCGACAATGATACATTTGCCCTCATCATCAGTGAGAACCCAGATGTAGTTATCCTGGAAGGCGGGAATACTGTTAAGATTCATAATTCAACCTCTCGGCAAAGCGATTAGAAGGTAGTGATGAAACCGGCAAGGATACCTGACAATTTCACTTCACCGCATCATTGGGGGCAATTACCCTGGGGGGAGTATTACCGTGAAGCGCTTGAAAGCCAGCTGCGCCCGTGGCTTGGCAAAATGTTCGGTTTTCACCTGTTGAAAATAGGCAATCTGAGCGCGGAAATCGACACCAGCGCCTGTGCTATTTCACATCAGGTGAACGTGGCGTTGCAAGGCCCGCTATTACAGGTCAATGCCGATCCGCTTCATTTACCTTTTGCTGCAAAATCTGTCGATGCCTGTCTGCTGGCCCATACGCTGCCCTGGTGTCAGGATCCGCATGGTCTGTTGCGTGAGGCCGATCGCGTGTTAATCGACGATGGCTGGCTCGTTATCAGCAGTTTTAATCCGCTAAGTTTACTGGGCTTAGGGAAAACCATCCCTTTCATGCGTAAACGCCTTCCATACAGCAGCCGTATGTTCACACCGATGCGCCAGTTCGACTGGCTGGCTTTGCTCAATTTCGAAGTAATGTATCAGCGAGGTTTTCAGGTTTTGCCGTGGCATAAACAAGGCGGGAAAATGCTAAGCACCCACCTTCCGGCTTTAGGGTGCATGCATGTGATTGTGGCGCGTAAGCGCACCTTACCGCTGACGTTAAACCCGCAGAAAAACCGCAAAGCTAAATCGCAAATTCGCTCGGCGGTGGGGGCCACTCGTCAGTATCGAGAAGGAGTTAAGCCTTTGCGTCCGGCAGATAGCCGACATCCTCAAGAGTAGGGTTCGACGCTGCCTCGCGAGCCAGTTCGTCGCAGCGTTCGTTTTCAGGATGGCCGGCATGGCCTTTTACCCATTCCCAACTGATATTGTGTTCATTCAAAGCCGTGTCCAGGCGCTGCCACAAATCGACATTCTTTACCGGTTTTTTATCAGCCGTTTTCCAGCCGCGCTTTTTCCAGTTGTGGATCCACTGCGTGATTCCCTGGCGCACATATTGGCTATCGGTGCTAAGCACAATGTCGCAAGGCTCGATTAGCGCCTCAAGTGCGACAATGGCCGCCATCATCTCCATGCGGTTGTTGGTGGTTAAGCGATAGCCAACGCTGAAAATTTTTTCATGCTGCTTGTACCGTAAAATGGCACCATATCCGCCCGGACCGGGATTACCGAGGCAAGATCCATCGGTGAAAATTTCTACCTGTTTACGCATCTCTGGTAGACTTCCTGTGATTAAAAAAAACAAGTCTGACATAAACGAGCGCTATGAGCACAGCTATATGATTTCTACACCCACCAGACAGATTGTCCTCGATACAGAAACCACCGGTATGAATCAGATCGGTGCTCACTACGAAGGCCATCGCATTATTGAAATCGGTGCGGTTGAGGTGATTAACCGACGCCTGACCGGCAATAACTTCCACGTTTACCTGAAGCCAGACCGGCTGGTGGACCCGGAAGCGTTTGGCGTGCACGGCATTGCAGACGAATTCCTGGCGGACAAACCTGGCTTCGACCAGGTGGCTGATTCCTTCATGGACTATAT
>DALYUA010000448.1:0-2976 GCA_031993245.1 Buttiauxella sp.
AGTTAGAAAATGCTTCTCCTTATCGGATACTACCCGCCCCCCGTGAAGAGATAGATTTACTTAATATCGTGGCGACATTATTTGCCGCCAGAAAGCAGATTATTACTATTACGCTTATCTTCGCTCTGGCGGGTTTGGCGGCCAGTTTCCTGCTGCCACAGAAATGGACCAGCCAGGCAATCATCACCGCGCCTGAAAATGAGCAGTTGATTGAGCTGCGCCGCGCGTTAATCAATATGACGGTGCTGGGCGTGGATGCGAAGGTTGAAGCAGGCGCTATCTACAATAAGTTTTTGAAAAAGTTTGAATCTCAGGCGCTGCGTGAGCGGTTCCTCGCTCAGTCTCCTTATGTACAGGCGCTGATAAACAATCAGGACGTAGATAGCAGCGAGCTGCATCGGGCGATTGTTAACGTGTCGGATAAATTTAAAGCCCAGAACAATGTGGATCCGAAAAAAACAGCTAACGCGCCTTATGCTTCCTGGAGCCTGAGTTTCGTTGCCCCGGACGCAGACGATGCCCAACTGGTGCTGCAGAACTACATTCGGTTTATTAGCGCTGAGGTGAATAAGGATGTGCTGCAGGATCTAAAAAATGCAGTTGAGCTAAAAATCGCTTTTGAAAAAGACAAGCTGCTGCTGGACCGCACAATGCTGGAAAACCAGCATAACGTTAACGTGCGGCGTCTGGGTTACTCGTTACAGGTGGCCAACGCGGCCGGCATCAAAAAACCTGTCTACAGCAATGGCCAGGCGGTGAAAGACGATCCGGACTACTCCGTCGCACTGGGCGCCGATGGCCTGGCGGAAAAGTTAAAAATCGAGCAGTCCATTAAAGATGTTGCCGAGCTGAATGCATCGATGCAGAACCGTGAACATTTACTTGCCCAGCTGGAAACCATCAACGTTGGTAATGTGGATATCACGCCGTACAAGTACCAGATGCAGCCTTCTTTGCCGGTAACAAAAGATGGTCCGCGTAAGTCGCTAATTATCGTGCTTGCAGCGTTTCTGGGTCTGATGGTTGCCGTGAGTGCGGTATTATTGCGCCACGCTATGGGCAGCCGCATGGAAATGGAAAATAATCTGGAGATGGAAAAGCTCGCCTGAGATGGTTTTACAAACGGCTCCGTAAGGAGCTGTTATAGATAGACGACAAATGCCCAAAAAGCGTGGTTTTCGGGCATTTGGGGTAGAGATAATCCTTTTGTTGTTAAAAGTAGCGGGAAAGCACCTTTTAACTACTGAGAGCTTTGCCAGCAGACTCAAACGGCTCCTTGCGGAGCCGTTATCGTTACTTCAGGAAATCTTCACGGATTGGCGTGAAGGTATCCAGCAGCGTACCTGCCGCAAGGCACACACAGCCGTGCATCACATGCGGCTCTTTATACAGCGTATCGCCAGCTTTCACCCTGTGGACTTCCTCGCCGATGGTGAACTCGAACTCGCCGGACAGCACATAAGTCAACTGCTCATGCGGATGATTATGCATGGGACCAACTGCACCCGTTTCGAAGTTAACCTGAACCGCCATCATTTGCCCGCCGTGTGCCAGAATGCGGCGGCTCACGCCTGCGCCGAGATCGTCCAGAGTAGTGTCTTTAAAAAAGGTAAACATTCGCAGATCCTTATCTATGTGAAACATTGTTTCATTTTTTAAATCGTATCGCGAAAACGATCTTTACGATAGCTCACCGCTGATAATTGTTGCGAGGATCACGCTTTCATTGTTCGATGAACCTCTGTTATAACCTGGGAACAGACAGCAAAAGGTGATAAAGCATGAAAACGATAGGCCTGATTGGCGGCATGAGCTGGGAGTCTACTATTCCTTATTATCGTCTGATCAATGAAGGTGTGAAGGCGCGCCTGGGCGGGCTGCACTCGGCGAAAATCCTTTTACATAGCGTGGATTTCCATGAAATTGAAGCCTGCCAGTCCAGTGGGGAATGGGATAAAGCGGGAGCGATGCTGGCGGATGCCGCGCTGGGGCTACAAAAAGCGGGTGCAGAAGGCATCGTGCTGTGTACGAATACCATGCACAAAGTGGCGAACCATATTGAATCACGCTGCGATTTGCCGTTCCTGCACATCGCGGACGCGACCGGCAGAGCAATTGCTGCGCAGGGAGTAAGCAAGGTGGCGCTGCTGGGCACGCGTTACACGATGGAGCAGGATTTTTATCGCGGTCGTTTAAGCGCGGAGTTTGGCATTGAGTCATTAATTCCCCCTGAGCCGCAGCGCCTGCGCATCAACCAGATTATTTTTGCGGAGCTGTGCCTCGGTAAGATCGCCGCAGAATCGAAACGCTATTATCAGCAGGCGATCGCAGACCTTCAGCAGCAGGGCGCACAGGGGGTAATTTTCGGCTGTACGGAAATCGGCCTGCTGCTGCAACAGCAGGATTGTCCGCTGCCCGTATTCGATACGGCTGCAATTCACGCTGAAGATGCCGTCAACTTTATGCTCGGTAAGCAGTAATTTTCTTTTTCATTTCAGCTGCTTAAGCGGTAAGTAAGTTTATCCTTACGGCGCGCCGGGTTTTCCCCGCCGCATTCTGTGTTATAAATTTGTTACGCAGCGCACATAATTTCAAAAAGCTGCACCTCTGACGTTCCCACAAATCTGGCGGCCGAGCTTATGCTCTTCCGCCTTTTGTCATTCTGCAACCGGGAGTTATTCCATGCCTGTTTCCTTACTGGCGCTGGCGATGAGTGCGTTTGCCATCGGCACGACGGAGTTTGTCATTATGGGCCTGCTGCCCGACGTAGCCGGGGATCTTCATATTTCTATTCCCACCGCCGGCTGGTTAATCAGCGGCTATGCGCTGGGCGTGGCGATTGGGGCACCGATTATGGCGCTGCTGACCGCGCGGCTGCCGCGCAAATTGTCGCTGGTGCTGCTGATGGTAATATTTATCATCGGAAACCTGCTGTGTGCCGTAGCGATCTCTTATAACTTCCTGATGCTGGCGCGC
>DALYUA010000449.1:0-2973 GCA_031993245.1 Buttiauxella sp.
ATTCCGCAAAGCGGAATCGACAATCTATGAAGACAAAAAATAAGGATATTTACTATATTTCTTCGGGAAAGCCATGAGATTACCGTCGTGCAATATCCATTTTATTAGTAGCACGCCACAAAGAAGCGTAGACTTACTGACGATCTGAATCCTTGATAATTTTCAAGCAATTAAACCACACGCATCATATGTATTGAGTTGGCTCATTTAAAACTTACATCTATATTCTATAAAACACATGGCTTACTAAAAATAAACATTTAATAGTTACCAAAATTTCCCTCCTGAATACTCCAACAACCCTTTAGATATGCCATCATATACCCGCAAACCTTATTTTCTGGTTATTAAACTTATTTTTTATTTGACCACTCATAACTAGTGAAAATTAAATTAATCAGATGGAAGAGTATATTTGCATCTATTTGCGACAGCTTTTAGTTACTATCATGCTAATGGTCATCGGCATTTTATCAGTAAATATTTTTATCAATTACTATATTAGCCATTCGGCTAGCATAGACGCTATCAATAATATGTTTAGTTCATTGACGGCAGACCATATCACAGCGGTTAATCAGTGGCTTGAAGCAAAGCCACACAGATTAATACCCTCACGCCGCACGTGACGGATGCCGCTCCTGCTCCGCTGTTATTGCAAACTTCTACTGGCGGAAGTTTTATTGATACCTATATTGGCTATCCGGATAAACGAACTATTGCGTCCGGCCAGTCCAGAATCCCGGAAGGTTACGAGCCGACATTAAGATTGTCCTGGCTGATATTTCAGGCCGCCCGTCTTTTATGATCGCCATGCCAGCGAGCTTACCGTTGCGGTAAACCAGTTCCGCCTTTCACGATGCCATAAAAGCAAAAACCCGGCACCGGGCCGGGTTCAGGAAATATGAATAACTCAGTGCAGTTTCAGGCGCGGTCGTATTACACGATTGATACTGCCGACCAGCATCATCAGGCCGGTTTTAAAATAGCCATGAAGTGCGACCTGGTGCATGCGATACAAAGAGATATAAACAAAGCGGGCCATGCGCCCTTCTACCATCATTGAGCCGCGCATCAGGTTGCCCATCAGGCTGCCGACGGTGGAGAATCTGGACAAGGAGACCAGCGAGCCGTGATCCTTATAAACATAAGGCTTCAGCGGCTTGTCTTTCATCTGCGCAAGAATGTTGGCCAGCGCGAGAGAGGCCATCTGGTGCGCAGCCTGAGCACGCGGAGGCACGAAGCCGCCTTCCGGACGCGCGCAGGAAGCACAGTCCCCGATCGCGTAAATGTCTGGATCGCGAGTGGTTTGCAGGGTTGGCTCCGTTACCAGTTGATTGATACGGTTGGTTTCAAGCCCGCCGATATCCTTCATAAAGTCCGGCGCTTTGATTCCCGCAGCCCAGACCATCAGATCTGCCGCGATATATTCGCCATCTTTGGTATTAAGGCCGCCCGCGTCAGCGGAGGTAACCATGGTCTGGGTTAACACGCGCACGCCGAGTTTGGTCAGTTCATTATGCGCCGCAGCAGAAATACGCGGCGGCAACGCAGGCAGGATGCGTTCACCCGCTTCCACCAGCGTGACGTTTAACGCTTCGTTGGTTAACCCTTTGTAGCCATAGCTGTGCAGTTGTTTCACCGCGTTATGTAGCTCTGCGGAGAGTTCAACGCCTGTTGCGCCGCCGCCAACGATAGCGATATTGACTTTTCCGCGCACGCCCATGTCTGAAGAATACTTCAGGAACAGATTCAGCATTTCAGAATGGAAACGACGCGCCTGATGTGGGTTATCTAAGAAAATACAGTTTTCTTTCACGCCCGGCGTGTTGAAGTCATTAGAGGTACTGCCCAGCGCCATCACCAGGGTGTCGTATGGGATCTTACGTTCCGGCACCAGCAACTCACCTTTCTCGTCACGCAGTTCTGCCAGCGTCAGGGTTTTGGCTTCACGGTTGATATCAACTACCGAACCAAGCTGGAACTGGAAATGATGGTTACGCGCGTGGGCCAGGTAGCTCAGCGCGTCCACGCCCTCATCCAGAGAACCGGTTGCAACTTCATGCAGCAGAGGTTTCCAGAGATGGCTATGGTTGCGATCGACCAGGGTAATTTTAGCTTTCTTGCCGCGGCCCAGTTTTTTTCCTAACTGCGTAGCCAGTTCAAGTCCGCCAGCACCACCACCTACAACGACAATCTTTCTTAATGGCGTAGTCAAAGTGACCCCCTTAAAATATTAACCAATTGTTAATTAACGGTTATCAAAATAACTTTTAGTTAACAACAAGTTGCAAGCGAACCTGCATAGATATGACCAAAGAATAACATGAACGGTGCATTGGTCATACCAAAATTGATATACATCAATTTTAACGCTGTAATGTTAGACAAAACGGGCCAGCAAAAGCTGGCCCGTGAATTTTTAAGCAGGTTGCCGGTATGTTATCCCAGCGTTTTAAACGCCTTAATGCGCTGCAGATGCGGGGAAATATTTTTAAATTTGTGGGTCTGGGCATCGTCCCAGATGATTTCATAGTAATGGTGCAGCGTCTCGGCCGAACGTTTGCTGTTCAGCGCCTCATCGTGACGTGACAGGATCACCAGGCAGCGGTCGCGATTTTTCTCACGAAAATTTTGCACGCATTTGGTGGAGATATCCGAATACTCTTCCGGGCGGTCGATTTTCCCTTCCATATTCTCCTGCGGGAAAAGGTTTGGATTGAAGACGACCTGGCGAATATCACACAGAAAACCGATGCGTTCGGCCCAGTATCCACCCAACCCCACGCCGCAAATCAACGGGCGATCGTCATCGCTTAGCTGCTGCATTTTGTCCACTTCTTTGAGCAGGTGTTGCATATCGTGCTTTGGGTGCCGCGTGCTGTAGCTGATAAGCCGCACGTCCGGGTCGATAAACTGAAGCTGCAGCACTTTTTCATGGTTACCGGGACTGTTAGAGTCAAAACCGTGTAA
>DALYUA010000450.1:0-2965 GCA_031993245.1 Buttiauxella sp.
GAACCTTCCGGCGTCCCCGACACCTCCGGCGACTGATTAAGATCCACACCGTTCGCCGCCCATACCGCGCCGCTCACCACCAGGGCTAGCGCCGCCATCCATTGAATCAACGCCTTTGTCAGGACATGGCTTTTCATGATTTTGCTCCCGAGCTCCATCGTATTGTTATTTTGAAAACATCCTCGGGGCAGATGTCGATACAGCGACCGCAGTTCAGGCAGTCGCGGCTCGTCACCCACGCCGGGCTGTGTTTATCCAGTACCGGAGCGCGCAGAACGTGCGGCTCCGGGCAAACGTGAAAACAATCCATACAGCGGGTGCAGCGTGCGCGTCCGGAGGTTTTCACCTCAAGTACACCTTTGCTGCCGATAGCGCCATAAAGAGCACCAAGCGGGCAAAGATGACCGCACCAGCCGTGTTCAACCACTAATAAATCGAAGGTAAAAAGTGCAACCAGTAGCCAGATGCCCGCCCCAAAACCGAATACCAGACCGCGTCCCATCAACGAAACCGGGTTGACCCATTCCCAGAGAAGCGTGCCGGTAAACGCGCTGCCCGCTAATATCAGCGCCAGCAGCAGATAACGCAGCCAGCGAGGCAGCGTAGCCGAGGCGTTAAAGCCCGTTTTACGACGCAGCCAGGCGGCGAGATCGGTTAGGGGATTAAGCGGACAAACCCATCCGCAAAAGATCCTTTTGCCCAGCAGCGCATAGCCGCCCGCTACGATGCCCGCCCCGCTTAGCGCAAGCACGGCGGGAAGATGGCCGCTAAGCAGGCTTTGCAGCACCAGCAACGGATCGCTTAACGGAACCGTATCCAGCAACAGGCTGCCGCTGTAATTGCCGCGCAGGATCCACACGCCCAACAACGGACCACTGAGGAACAGCATCAGCACCGCAAGCTGCGTGAAGCGGCGCATCAGCAACCATTTGTGGCTAAGCAGCCAGCCCTTTTTCGCAACGGCATCACGCCCGGCGTCCTGCTTATGGTTTGCCATCTTTTCTCTCCAGCCAGCCAAAGCGGTAGTGGCGACCCACCTCCCCTTTTGCCATTGCGAGCGGCAGTACTTTTATCGCCGCCTGCTCCAGTACGCAGGCCTGTTCGCATTTACCGCAGCCGGTACAGGCATCGCTGTGGACGGTCGGCAAAAAACGTGCATGTTTACCGGTACGCGCATTGCGTTCCAGTTCAAGCGTGATGGCTTTGTCGATGGACGGACAGACGCGATAGCAAACGTCACAGCGCAGGCCCTGATAGTTCAGGCAGCTTTCATGATCCAGCAGTACCGCGAGCCCCATGCGCGCTTCGTCAATTGAGGCAATATCGCTATCCAGCGCACCACTTGGGCAGGCTTTGGCGCAGGGGATGTCCTCGCACATTTCGCAGGGAATATCCCGCGCCACAAAATAAGGCGTGCCTGCCGATAACCCGGAAGCCAGCGTTGCCAGCTTCAGCGTGTCGTAAGGGCAGGCCTGCACGCACTGACCGCAGCGTATACAGGCGCGGGAAAATGCTTCCTCACCCAGCGCGCCCGGCGGGCGCAGCCGCACACCCTGTGCCTTAGCGGTCTGCTGTTGCAGCCCCAGCACTACGGTGATGGCGGCAAGCCCGCCCGCTGCCCGCGTTACATCACGCAGGAAGCGGCGGCGTGCCGGTTGGGAAAGATCCGCCCGGGACATAACGAATTACACCTTCGCCAGCTTCACGGCGCACTTCTTGAAGTCCGTCTCTTTAGAGAGCGGGTCCGTCGCGTCGAGCGTCAGGTTATTAACTAACTGCGCGGCGTCGAAGAACGGCATGTAAACCAGCCCCTGCGGCGGCTTATTGCGCCCGCGCGTTTCGACAATGGAAATAACTTCACCGCGACGGGAAATTACCTTCACTTTGTCGCCGCGCTTAAGTTCGCGCGCTTTCGCATCCAGAGGATGGATAAACAACACGGCTTCCGGGAAGGCGCGGTGCAACTCCGGCACGCGACGCGTCATGCTGCCGGTGTGCCAGTGCTCCAGCACGCGACCGGTAGACAACCACAGGTCATATTCTTTATCCGGCTCTTCTGCCGCAGGTTCGAACGGCAGCGCGAAGATCACAGCTTTGCCATCCGGCTTGCCGTAGAATTTGAAGCCTTCCCCGGCTTTTACGTAAGGATCGTTGCCTTCGCTGTAGCGCCACTGGGTTTCTTTACCGTCAACGACCGGCCAGCGCAGACCGCGCGCCTTGTGGTAGTCGTCGAAAGGAGCCAGATCGTGACCGTGGCCGCGTCCAAATGCGGCATACTCCTCAAACAGCCCTTTTTGCAGATAGAAACCCAGCTCGCGGGATTCATCGTTAAGCTGATCTTCTGCCAGTTCGCTCAGCGGGAACTTGCTCACCGCCTCGTTGGCAAACAGCACGTCGAACAGCGTTTTCCCACGGAACTCTGGTTTTTTATCGACCAGCTCCGCAGGCCACACTTCTTCAACCTTAAAGCGCTTAGCAAACTGCACCAGTTGCCAGAGATCCGACTTCGCCTCACCGGGCGCCGGAACCTGCTGACGCCAGAACTGCGTGCGGCGCTCGGCGTTGCCGTAGGCCCCTTCTTTTTCCACCCACATAGCGGTAGGCAGGATCAGATCCGCCGCCAGCGCGCTAACGGTGGGATAGGGATCGGAGACGATGACGAAGTTGCGCGGATCGCGCCAGCCCGGCATACGCTCTTCATTAATGTTCGGCCCGGCCTGCATATTGTTGTTACACATCACCCAGTAGACGTTCAGCTTGCCATCTTTCAGCGCGCGGTCCTGCGCTACAGCATGCAGCCCCACTTTCGCCGGGATGGTGCCGGCAGGCAGCTTCCACATTTTCTCGGCGATGTCGCGATGCTTGTCGTTTGTCACCACCATATCCGCAGGCAGACGGTGCGAGAAAGTCACCACTTCGCGGGCGGTGCCGCAGGCGGAAGGCTGACCCGTAAGCGAGAACGGGC
>DALYUA010000451.1:0-2961 GCA_031993245.1 Buttiauxella sp.
ATCGTTAACGGCCTGTGGCCGCGTCTGGCAGGCGGGCTGCTGCTGACCCTGCTGCTATTGCGTCCGTTGACGCTGATGGGCCTCGATGATGGCGTTGCCCGAAACCTTGGTCTTGCGCTGTCCCTGGTGCGCCTCGCGACGTTAATTCTCGCCATCGCTATCAGCGCATTGCTGGTGAACGCGGTGGGGATCATCGGCTTTATCGGCCTGTTTGCGCCTTTGCTGGCGAAGATGCTGGGCGCGCGTCGCCTAGTGACTCGTCTGTTCCTCGCGCCGCTTATTGGCGCGCTTATCCTCTGGCTCTCGGATCAGGCCGTTATCTGGCTGACGGGCGCATGGCGCGAAATTTCGACCGGCACCGTAACCGCGCTGATTGGCGCGCCGTTGCTGCTGTGGCTGCTGCCTCGCCTGCGCACCGTGGGCACGCCTGCCATGAATGCGGGTGATAACGAGCCTGCCGAACGCCAGCATCCGGGCTGGTGGGCGCTGGTTGCAAGCGGCCTGCTGGCGTTAGCGATGGTTACCGCCCTGACGCTGGGGCGCGATGCGCACGGCTGGAACTGGGTTACTGGTGAAATGTTCCACGACCTGCTGCCGTGGCGCTGGCCGCGCATGCTGGCAGCGCTGGCAGCCGGGATGATGCTGGCCGTAGCGGGATGCGTGATCCAGCGCCTGACGGGGAACGCGATGGCAAGCCCTGAAGTGCTGGGGATCAGCTCCGGTGCTGCATTCGGTGTGGTCATCATGCTGTTTATCGTGCCGGGCGACGCCTTCGGCTGGCTATTTCCGGCGGGCAGTCTCGGCGCGGCGGTTACGTTGCTGGTCATTATGGCGGCGGCAGGGCGCGGGGGCTTTTCTCCTCAGCGCATGTTGCTGGCGGGTATGGCGCTCAGTACCGCTTTTACCATGCTGCTGATGCTGTTGATGGCAAGCGGCGATCCGCGTATGGCGGGCATTCTTACCTGGATATCCGGCTCAACCTATAGCGTGACGGGCGAGCAGGCGGTAAAAACGCTGGTGCTGATGGTCGTGCTGTTTGCTCTGACTCCGCTGTGCCGCCGCTGGCTGATGATCCTGCCGCTGGGTGGCGCAACCGCTCGTGCCGTGGGCATGGCGCTTACGCCTTCAAGGTTTGGGCTGCTATTGCTGGCTGCCACCTTGACCGCCGCTGCAACGCTAACCGTTGGGCCGCTAAGCTTTGTCGGGCTGATGGCTCCGCATATCGCACGCATGCTCGGTTTCCGCCGCGCGATGCCGCAATTAATTATGGCTGCGCTGCTGGGCGGGATGCTGATGGTGGCTGCGGACTGGTGCGGAAGGATGCTGATGTTCCCGGATCAGGTGCCTGCCGGGCTGCTGGCGACCTTTATCGGCGCGCCTTATTTCGTTTATTTGCTGCGTAAGCAGAGTCGTTGAGTATTGTGCCCTCTTCACTGAAGAGGGCACCCGGACTTAAAGTTTCGCAAACACCCGGCGCGCGGCGTCGATGGTTTTCTGAATATCTTCCTTCGAGTGCGCCACGGACATAAAGCCCGCTTCAAACGCGGACGGTGCCAGATACACGCCTTCTTCCAGCATCAGGTGGAAGAACTTCTTAAAGCGCTCAACGTCACAGGCCATTACATCTTTATAGTTGGTCACGGTTGGCGCATCGGTAAAGAACAGGCCGAACATGCCGCCAACGTTGTTAACGACCAGCGGGATGTTCTCTTCTTTGGCCGCGTTGAGCAGGCCATCGGCCAGCATCTCCGTCAGTTCGGTTAACGTCTGGTGGATACCCGGCTGGGAAACCGCTGTCAGACAGGCATAGCCTGCGGCCATTGCGATGGGGTTACCGGACAGCGTACCTGCCTGGTAAACCGGCCCGGTTGGTGCCAGCGCGTCCATGATTTCACGGCGGCCGCCAAATGCGCCCACCGGCATACCGCCGCCGATGATTTTGCCCAGGCAGGTCAAATCCGGCTCAACGCCGTAATAAGACTGCGCGCCGGCAAGCGCCACGCGGAAGCCGGTCATCACTTCGTCGATAATCAGCAGAGCGCCAAACTCATCGCACAGCGCGCGCAGGCCCGGCAGGAAGTCATCGTTTGGTGGGATGCAGTTCATATTGCCCGCGACAGGCTCCACGATGATACAGGCCACGTCCTGCGGATACTGCTCAAACGCTTCGCGTACGGAGGCGAGATCGTTATAGGTGCAGGTCAGAGTGTGTTTGGCGAAGTCTGCAGGCACGCCGGGTGAGTTTGGCTGGCCCAGAGTCAGCGCGCCGGAACCGGCTTTTACCAGCAGGCAGTCAGCATGGCCGTGATAGCAGCCTTCGAATTTGATAATTTTGTCGCGGCCGGTAAAGCCGCGAGCCAGGCGGATGGCGCTCATGGTGGCTTCGGTTCCCGAGTTCACCATACGGACCATATCCATCGTCGGAACCAGCTCAGTGACCAGCTCCGCCATTTTTACTTCCATTTCGGTTGGCGCGCCAAAACTCAGGCCGCGCTCTACCGCTTCAATAACCGCGTTGCGGATAGCAGGATGGTTATGACCGAGGATCATCGGGCCCCACGAGCCCACGTAATCGATATAGGCTTTGCCGTCGGCATCAAACAGGTAAGCCCCGTCCGCGCGTTCAACAAACAGCGGTACGCCGCCGACGCCGGTAAAAGCACGTACCGGCGAGTTCACCCCGCCTGGGATGACTTTGCGGGCGGCAGCGTACAGATTTTGTGACTTACTCATGAAACGGCTCCTGGTGCATGGAAAGAGTGGCAACGGACTATTCTAAGGGAAACGTCCGGCGTTATGAAAGTTTTGCCCGAAGGGAAGGAGCAGGTAGAATGCCTGTTCGATTTGTATTACTTATAAATGATTATACCAATGAACCCCTCCCATTCTTCTTTTGAAGCACAACAGGCCGTACGATTGCGCAGGGGCGACATGGTGCGCCGCCTGATACGCCGGGACAAA
>DALYUA010000452.1:0-2954 GCA_031993245.1 Buttiauxella sp.
CGCAGCTTTTTTGTGCGGAAAAGCTAAATTAGTTCAGACGAGTTAGCTGGCTTGCAATGCTCTGAGCCTCCTGCTGCCACGCCTGAGCAAGCGTTTTGACCATCGCGTCGTAACCATCCTCTTGCTGCTTCAGCTCAAGATGGAACGGACGTTTTATCAGCTGCCCCTGGTGATTAAGTAGCCACTCACCGCTAACGATAACTTTGCCATCGTAGCGACCATGGAAACCTGTGACGTTCACATTCAGAATATCCTGATCGTTACCCAGCGGTTGGGAGGCGACAACCCAGCCGGGTAAAGCACTGCCGAGATTGCTCACCAGGGTATTACGCAGCTGTTGATCCAGCGGGCTTGCCCATAGATTGCTGGTTGCAATAACGAACTGTACATCGCTGGTCTGATAAACCACGCCGTTACCGGCGAGGTAATCAGGCACCGCAACCTGCTCCACCCATAAAAGATGGGTGCCAGGCTGGCTCACCGCCTGCATAGCAGGCGAAAAGCCCTGAGGCAGCTGATAATACGTTTTGCCGTCGTCGCTGCTGCTACAGGCGCTCAGCGCCAGTGCCGCAATTAGCGGAAGCCACTTTTTCATTCTTTAGCCCTCTTCGGCTGGGGATCCTTTTTATCCTTCGCCTCAAAGATCAGCGAATTGCTCTTATCGTTCAGGGTGCGTAGCACCGGCTGCAGCTCACGCAGAACCTGATCAAGGCGCTGCATATCCGCCACCATCTTGTTATAGGCCGCAGAACCTGGCTGGAAGCCTTGCATGCTGCGGTTCAGTTCACGCAGCGTTGACTGCATGTTTTCCGGCAGCGACTGCGTGGACTTATTGTTCATCAGCTTGTTGAGGCTATCAATCGTCTGTTGCAGACGCTGCATGGTGCGCTGACTTTCAGCAAGCGACCTGGTGGTTTGCTCAATCATCGGGTTAAGCGGTAAATTATTAATCTTATCCAGCGTGTCCAACAGCCGTTGCTGAATTTGCGCCAGCCCGCTGCTCATCGTAGGAATGATCGGATAACCACTAAAGCTTTTCATGCCCGTCATCGGGTCTGCCTTCGGATAGAAGTCGAGATCGATGTACAGCGCACCGGTCAGCAGGTTGCCGTTCTTCAGTGAAGCGCGCAGTCCGCGTTTGAGGAAAAGGGTCATATTTTCCTCAATATTAGTATCTCCGCCGATGACATTTTGCAGACGTTCAGGCTCGATGCGAATCAGAATCGGAATACGGAAATCATCATTCAGCGCCTGGCGCATTCCCGGCGTGAAGAACGGCACCTGAGCAACCGTACCTAAACGAATACCCCGGAATTCTACAGGTGCGCCAGGCTGCAGCCCGCGGATCGAATCTTTAAAGAACATCAGATAATCGATGTGCTGTGTATAGAGTGAATCCTGAATGCTTCTCTGATCGTCGAAGAGTTTATAATCCGCGCCCGGTTGAGCGGGCTGCCCCAGCTCCCATCCCTCGGGAATGTCGAAGCTAACCCCTCCGCTAAAGAGCGTCGTCAGCGATCCCATTTCGACACGCATGCCCTGCGAAGACATATCAACGGCAATACCGCTGTCTTTCCAGAAGCGCACATTGCTGGTTACCAGCCTGTCGTTGGGCGCGCTGATAAAGAGCTGATAGCTGATGCGGCGTTTAGCCGCGTCGAAGGTGCTGGTTTCAACAGACCCAACACGATAGCCACGGAATAATACCGGGTCACCGGGGTTGAGCTGTCCTGCTTTATCGCTATCAAGCGTAATGCGGATACCTTTCGCATCAGGAGAAGCCAGAGGCGGTGAGTCGAGTAAATCATAGCGCTCGGGTTTTGGCCCTTTGGCACCCGGCTGCAGTTCAATATAGGCACCTGAAAGCAAGGTACTCAGCCCGGAAACGCCACCGCGCCCCACCTGGGGTTTTACGACCCAGAATACCGAGTCTTTATGCAGCAGTTTTTCCATGCCCGCGTTTAAACGAGCTGTGATTTTTACATGATGTAAATCATCGGACAGCACGGCGCTTTCAACCACGCCTACGTCAACGCTACGGCTCTTGATAGTCGTCTTACCACCTTCAATACCTTCGGCATTGGTGGTTATCAGGGTCACTTCCGGGCCCTGGTGGCTGTAATGATAAAACAGTATCCAGGCGCCAATAAGCGCGGTCACGATAGGGAAAATCCACACCGGGGACCAGTTTTTTACCTTGCGAACTTTTGCTTCCCCGCTTTTATTTTCCATGCTCAGACGACTCCTCATGAGTTGAATCTGGTGCGCGATCCCAGGACAAGCGAGGGTCGAAGGTCATCGCAGCAAACATTGTCAAAATTACCACTAAGGCGAACATTAACGCGCCAATAGCCGGATAGATATTCATCAGCGCACCCATTCTCACCAGCGCTGAGAGCACGGCGATCACAAACACGTCAATCATTGACCAGCGGCCAACAAATTCCACCACTTCATAAATCAGATGCATGCGTTCGCTGTCACGCCTGCCGTGGCCTTTGGCGTCCCAGCATAGCCATGCAATCGCCAGCATCTTCAGCGTCGGCACCATAATACTGGCGATAAATATCACCATCGCGACCGGGTAGGAACCGTCGCTCCACAGCAATATTACCCCGGCAATAATGGTTGACGGCATCTTGCTGCCCAGCAGCTCGGTAACCAGTATCGGCAGGATATTCGCCGGCAGATAAAGCAGAATTGAGGTGATCAGAAGCGCGAGCGTCCACTGCAAACTGTGCTTGCGTCTTATATAGCCTTTTGTTTCGCAGCGCGGGCAAATCAGGCGATCCTCAGGCAGTATCGCCGTGCAGCAGGAACAGGAGCGCAGCCCCTGATGGATACCGGCAACGCCCACTTTCAGCGGCTGTTCAACGACAGGCATCGGGGCGAGTTCGTTCCAAAGCCTGCGTTTATCCACGCACTGAAAAGCCCGCAGTTGCAGAATGCAGAAC
>DALYUA010000453.1:0-2938 GCA_031993245.1 Buttiauxella sp.
CGGCTACAAGATTTTGTGCAAGCTGGTAATGAGCGGAGACTACGAAGTGGTGGAGCTTTCCCGCGCCACCGCTTCGTAACCGGTTACTTCACCATCGGCAATGTTAATTCATGCTCCCGGGCGCAGGTCATCGCACTTTCGTAACCTGCATCCGCATGGCGCATTACGCCTGTTGCCGGATCGTTCCACAGCACGCGACCCAGGCGCGTATCCGCCTCCGGCGTGCCATCGGCAACAATCACCACCCCGGCATGCTGTGAGAAGCCCATTCCCACGCCGCCGCCGTGATGCAGGCTCACCCATGTCGCTCCACCTGCGGTGTTCAGCAACGCATTAAGCAACGGCCAGTCGGAAACCGCATCAGAGCCATCTTTCATCGCTTCCGTTTCACGGTTGGGCGAAGCGACCGAGCCGCAGTCCAGATGATCGCGCCCAATCACAATCGGCGCTTTCAGCTCGCCGTTGCGCACCATTTCGTTAAAGGCCAGGCCAGCCTTATGTCGCTCGCCCAGCCCCAGCCAGCATATGCGCGCCGGCAGCCCCTGGAATGCAATGCGCTCCTGCGCCATATCCAGCCAGCGGTGCAGATTCTGGTTATCCGGGAACAGTTCTTTGAGCTTCGCGTCGGTTTTAGCGATATCTTCCGGGTCGCCGGAAAGCGCCACCCAGCGGAACGGCCCTTTACCTTCGCAAAACAGCGGGCGAATGTAAGCCGGAACAAAACCCGGAAAATCAAACGCGTTTTCCACGCCTTCATCAAAAGCAACCTGACGGATATTATTGCCATAATCTACCGTCGGCACGCCCATCTGCCAGAAATCCAGCATCGCCTGCACGTGTACCGCCATAGAAGCGCGGGCCGCTTTCTCAACCGCTTTCGGCTGCGCTGTCCGCTCCTGCTGCCAGCGCTCCACCGACCAGCCAGCCGGCAGATAGCCATTTACCGGATCGTGTGCGGACGTTTGATCGGTGACGATATCCGGCCGGATGCCGCCCGCTTTTGCGCGTTTTACCAGCTCCGGCAAGAGCTCGGCAGCATTACCCAGCAGCCCTACGGAGATCGCTTTTTTCTGCGCGTTGGCCTGCTCAATCATCTCCAGCGCTTCTTCAAGCGTGGTGGCTTTATAATCGAGATAACGGGTACGCAGCCGGAAATCGATGCGCGACTCCTGACACTCAATCGCCAGGACGGAAGCCCCGGCCAGCACGCCTGCCAGCGGCTGCGCACCGCCCATACCGCCCAGCCCGGCCGTCAGGATCCATTTCCCTTTCAGATCGCCGTTGTAATGCTGGCGCCCTGCTTCCGCGAAGGTTTCGAACGTGCCCTGCACGATGCCCTGCGCACCGATATAGATCCACGACCCCGCCGTCATCTGCCCGTACATCATCAGTCCGGCCTGGTCCAGCTTGTGGAAATGATCCCAGTTTGCCCAGTGCGGCACCAGGTTAGAGTTGGCGATTAGCACCCGTGGCGCATCCGTGTGCGTGCGGAAAATCCCTACCGGTTTCCCGGATTGTACAAGCAGTGTTTCATCCGCCTTAAGCGTGCGCAGCGAGGCAAGGATTTGCTCGAAGCACTCCCAGTTGCGGGCGGCTTTACCAATTCCGCCGTAAACCACCAGATCTTCCGGCCTTTCGGCAACGTCCGGATCGAGGTTGTTCTGGATCATGCGATATGCCGCTTCGATCAGCCAGTTTTCGCAGTGCAGCTCCGTGCCGTGTGGTGCACGCACCGTGCGGGCTACCGCCTGTTTTACAGATTCAGTCATTATGGCTCCCGGCATCAGGCCGAAGTAGAAGGAAGGATATTAACGATGACCTGCGGCCAGTTATCGCCCGCGCCCCACTGACGCATCTGGTCGATATCCGGGGCCAGCAGGCGGTCTTTTTCAAGGAAGGCCACGCGCTTGCGAATATTGCTGAAAATATCTTCCATCAGCGGGGAACTGCGCAGCGGACGAGAAAACTCGATGCCCTGCGCTGCCGCCATAGCTTCAATCCCCACCACTGCGGCTGTGTTAAAGCACATCGAACCCAGACGACGTGCGGCATAGGTCGCCATCGAAACGTGATCTTCCTGGTTTGCGGAGGTTGGCAGGCTATCGACGCTGCCTGGATGGGCGAGAGATTTATTTTCGGACGCAAGCGCCGCCGCCGTGACCTGGGCAATCATAAAGCCTGAGTTAATGCCGCCCTCTTTAACGAGGAACGGCGGCAGGCCGGACAGGCCGGTATCCAGCAGTAAAGCAAGACGGCGCTCGGAAATCGCACCTATTTCCGCGATAGCCAGCGCGAGGATGTCCGCTGCAAACGCCACCGGCTCCGCATGGAAGTTACCGCCGGAAATGACCTCGCCCGTGTCGCTGAACACCAGCGGGTTATCGGATGCCGCGTTAGCTTCCGTCTGCAATACACGCGCCGCGTGACGCAGGTTATCCAGACATGCCCCCATGACCTGGGGCACGCAGCGGATAGAGTAAGGATCCTGTACACGCCCGCAGTGCTGATGCGAATCGACAATTTCACTGCCTGCAAGCAGCGTGCGAACCGCTGCGGCCACGTCGATTTGTCCCGTCTGTCCGCGAGCCTCATGAATACGGGCATCCAGGGGTTTTACCGAGCCTTTGATGGCTTCCAGGGATAGCGCACCGGCCACCAGACCCGCGGCAAAAACTTTCTCGCCTTCAAACAGACCGCGCAGCGCCAGCGCGGTAGAAACCTGGGTGCCGTTGAGCAGCGCCAGGCCCTCTTTCGGTCCCAGAACAAGCGGCTCGATGCCCGCCAGTTTCAGCCCCTGCGGCGCAGGAATTTCCTCACCGTTTACACGCACATTGCCTTCACCGAGCAGCATCAGCGACAGATGCGCCAGCGGCGCCAGATCGCCTGATGCACCCACAGATCCTTTCTCCTGAATAACCGGCATCACGCCCGCGTTATA
>DALYUA010000454.1:0-2929 GCA_031993245.1 Buttiauxella sp.
TATTTAATTCACGGCACAAACGCGCGTAACAGTATCGGGCTGCGCGTCAGTTCCGGCTGTATGAGGATGCGCGCGCCGGATATCAAAGCGTTGTTCAGCCAGGCTGCATGGGGAACACGGGTTGAAATTATTAATGAGCCAGTGAAGTACACCGTCGAACCGGATGGAAAACGTTATGTGGAAGTGCATCAGCCCTTATCACGTAATGACTGGGAGAACCCGCAAACCGTGCCAATTGCGATTTCCGCTTCGTTTGGCTCATTTATTGATGACCCGTTGAGTGATAAAGCGCAGGTCGAAAATGCCATAACTCGTCGCGCGGGCTATCCGGTACTCATTAACGAGCCACAGAGCATACCTTTGCAGTCGGTGAATAATAACCCTCTACAGAGCGTCAGAGCGCTTCCAGGAGCTGCGCCAGTCTCTGAGGCCACCGGAACACTGGTTAGCGGACAAAGTAGCGTGGTGATGCGTTAGAGAAGGATTCAGGAGGGGATGGAATTCAGGTAAAAAAAATGGCGCACAATGTGCGCCATTTTATTCCAGTTACTCTTACTTACGGTAAGAGTGAGCCTGGTTGTCCAGACGCTGGTTAGCGCGAGCTGCGTCATCTTTAGCAGCCTGAACGTCAGAACGCATTGCGTTCACGTCGTTGCTCAGCTGGTCAACTTTAGCGTTCAGAGTCTGAACGTCAGAAGACAGCTGATCGATTTTAGCATTGCTGGAGCAACCAGCCAGCAGAGTAGAACCCAGGATTACCGCGCCCAGTACCAGTTTAGTACGATTCATTATTAATACCCTCTAGATTGAGTTAATCTCCATGTAGCGCTACAAGTATTACACAAAGTTTTTTGAGTTGAGAATAAATTTTTGATGGGAATGCACTTAAATTTGATCGTTCGCTCAAAGAAACACCGAACCGGGGCAAGAAGTTAAAAAAAACTGAGAAAACAGGGCGCTTTCATCGGATTCATCTTAATAAAGTTTCGCTTAAATAGTTTAAGCCGATTTGCTTTTTTATTAATACGGTCTATTAAAACAATAAAAAAAGCGCCCGCAGGCGCTTTTTAACAAAATATTCGTTCGCAATGTAAAAATTACAGAACGTGAACGGATGCAGTATTGGTTGTACCGCTTGGAACCAGGGCGCCGGAAACCATCACTACGATGTCGCCTTTACGAGCCAGGCCGCTTTCCAGAGCCACTTCTTTACCCAGACGGTAGAAATCGTCTGTCGAAGCGATTTCTTTCACCAGCTGCGGCACTATGCCTTTGCTCAGTACCAGCTGACGTGCAGTGACTTCGTTCGTAGTCAGCGCCAGAATGGTAGCGTTCGGGAAGTATTTACGTACGGCTTTAGCAGATTTACCGCCCTGAGTTGCCACAACGATCAGCGGCGCTTCCAGTTTCTCGGCGGTTTCTACCGCACCGCGGCAAACCGCTTCGGTGATGCGCAGC
The DNA here is from genome assembly GCA_031993245.1 of Buttiauxella sp. Taxonomy (GTDB): domain Bacteria; phylum Pseudomonadota; class Gammaproteobacteria; order Enterobacterales; family Enterobacteriaceae; genus Dryocola. The sequence goes on from DALYUA010000454.1 coordinate 1,459, forward strand.
TTGCGGCTGTCGTGGTTGTTATCCAGACGGCTGGTCATTACGCGGTCGGTACGTTCGCAGATGGTTGCCATGATGGTCACCGCTTCCAGCGGATATTTACCCTTAGCGGATTCGCCGGACAGCATAACTGCATCGGTGCCGTCGATAATGGCGTTAGCCACGTCGCCTGCTTCAGCGCGGGTAGGGCGCGGGTTTTTGATCATGGAGTCAAGCATCTGCGTCGCGGTAATAACCACTTTACGAGCGCGAACGCATTTCTCGATCATCATCTTCTGCGCGAAGATAACTTCTTCAACAGGGATTTCTACGCCAAGGTCACCACGAGCAACCATGATGCCGTCAGAGGCTTCGAGAATTTCGTCGAAGTTATTCAGGCCTTCCTGGTTTTCGATTTTAGAGATGATCTGGATCTTTTCGCCGCCGTGGGCTTTTAAGTGCTCACGGATTTCAACCACGTCTGAACGCTTACGGATAAAGGATGCCGCAACGAAGTCAACGCCTTGCTCACAGCCAAAGATCAGATCCTGTTTATCTTTCTCAGCAAGAGCAGGCAGAGCGATGGAAACGCCCGGCAGGTTAACGCCTTTGTTCTCGCCCAGGTCGCCGTTGTTCAGCACTTTACAAACAACGTTCTTGCCTTCGATAGCGGTGACTTCCATACCGATCAGGCCATCGTCAACCAGTACGGTGTTACCCACGCTCAGATCGCTGGTAAAGCCTTCGTAGGTTACTGCAACGATATCACTGTTGCCCACAACCGTTTTGTCGGTGGTGAAGGTAAAAGACTGGCCTGCTTTCAGAGAGACGTCGTTACCGCCTTCCAGTTTGATGGTACGAATTTCCGGACCTTTGGTGTCCAGCAGAATGGCGGCTTTCCTGCCGGTTTTGCTGACAACGTTGCGCAGATTTTTAATGCGCTGGCCATGCTCTTCGTAATCACCGTGGGAAAAGTTCAGACGCATAACGTTCATGCCCGCGTCGAGCATTTTAGTCAGCATCTCTTCGGATTCGGTTTTCGGACCGATGGTGCAAACAATTTTAGTCTTTTTCATGACAGTCTTATCTGTAAGTTGAAAGGATCGTTAAAACTCGGTTCCGGCTGACACAGCCACCGGAGCGGAAACTAAAGCTGGTATTGTAAAAGTGACACCTGGTAAGGATAGGTGACAGAGATAAAGCGTGCAGAGGAAAGTATGCTTGCGGTTCAGCCAGCCGGGGGAAAGGGCATAATTGTCTATTATAAAGGCAGTCCAATGCGCTGAAACCATTCAAGTTAGGAACGCGCGTATTATAAGGGCAACTTGCCGGGAAAGGAATTAAAAACGGCGTTTCAGCAGGCAGAACGTACAGTTTTACAGCGACTGTTATCGGCGCGTCAGAAGAATGTTAGAAGCTATAACCGGAAGAAAAGCGTAAAAAATGGTGCGTTCAATTGGACTCGAACCAACGACCCCCACCATGTCAAGGTGGT
>DALYUA010000455.1:0-2925 GCA_031993245.1 Buttiauxella sp.
GCTGAGATGGCGATGGAAGATGTTCATCTCGCCAAAGATAAACCCAGCCTGTTGAATGCTGTTAAGCAGCACATCGCCGTTAATCATGCTGCCGGCATGGGCGGAAACGTTCATCACAATGACCGTTTCTTTAAGCGCTTGTGGGGCAGGAGCGGGAGCAGGCTCTTCCACTTTTTGTTCTTCTACAGCAGGCGCAGGAACTGGCTCAGGCTCATAAACTGGCTGCGCCATTTCCGCTTCAGGCTGTTTTACCGGTGCAGGCTGCTGGACTGGCTCCATCGGCTGCGCAAAAGCAGGCTGAGCAGGCGCTTCCTGACGTGGGGCTTCCGGCACGGCTGGCTTAGGCGGCACGGGACGGCGCGGCTCGGCCGAGGCATAAGGCGGCTCGTATTGATGCTGAGGTGCCTGCGGCTGACGAGGCGTCTCCGGCTCGCGAGTTACAGTTTCCTGCGCAGGCGCTACCCTACGCACACGCACTTCTCCTACCCCTTCATCTTCCTCATCGTCGGCGTCGTCTTCTGGTTCGTAGTCGTCACGCTTTGTCTTCATACGCTTCAACGGACGATCGCGGAAAACGGAAGAACGCTCCTTACGGCTGGTCCAGAGGCCATGAACCAGTAAGGCGATTATGGCGATCGCGCCAACAATGATTAATATCAGACGCAAATCCTGCATCATTATATTCTCTGTTGTTCTAACACCTTGCCAACGCGGCAAACATTTACTCACTAAGAGTATTTGCCCATCCGCTCAAGTGCAAGTAGGCACACGGTTTTCTCAGCATAAAGATGTTACGAAATAGGCTTTTCGCTGTTTTTTCGACCATTTCTTAACGAGTTTTTCTTTTGAGCCTCGGTTATGATGAACGCGCCTGTCATTACACCGACGTAAAAGGAGTCTTCCAGGATATGGTCTCATCTTCAGCGTTTGCACCCAAAAGCGGCGTTTACTATTTTTCCCAGGGCTGGAAACTGGTGCGCGAGCCCGGTATCAAGCGCTATGTCATTTTACCTTTGTTGGTTAATGTCCTGTTGATGGGCGGCGCATTCTGGTGGCTGTTCACCCGTCTTGATAGCTGGATCCCAACCATGCTTTCCCACGTGCCGGACTGGCTACAGTGGCTGAGCTATCTGATTTGGCCGCTGGCCGTTATCTCTTTGCTGCTGGTCTTCGGTTACTTATTCTCGACCTTTGCGAACTGGATTGCCGCGCCGTTTAACGGGCTGCTCGCTGAACAGCTTGAGGCCCGGCTGACGGGAGCCACTCCGCCAGATACCGGTGTATTGGGCGTCCTGAAAGACGTGCCGCGTATTATGAAGAGGGAATGGCAAAAACTCGCCTGGTATCTGCCGCGAGCGATTGTATTGTTGATTCTGTATTTTATTCCCGGTATCGGCCAGACGGTCGCCCCGGTACTGTGGTTCCTGTTTAGCGCCTGGATGCTGGCTATTCAGTACTGCGATTATCCGTTTGATAATCATAAAGTGCCGTTTCGCGATATGCGCATCGCACTGCGGGAAAAGAAAGCGATCAACATGCAGTTCGGTTCGCTGGTCAGCCTTTTTACCCTCATCCCCTTCCTGAATCTGTTTATCATGCCGGTCGCAGTCTGCGGCGCAACGGCGATGTGGGTTGATTGCTACCGCCCTAAGCACGCCGTGTGGAAGTAGCTTGCGGGAGCGGCTTATGTCGCTCCTTATTCCTTCTTGCTTTTCCTTATTTCCCTTCTACATATAGATATACGATTTCTTTACTTCCCCATAACTCACGAGCAGGTATGCTGGGGAGGTTTCCCAAATTTCATACAGTTAAGGACGGGCTATGAGCAAGATCTATGAAGACAACTCTCTGACAATCGGTCATACGCCGCTGGTTCGACTGAACCGCATCGGTAACGGGCGTATTCTGGCGAAGGTCGAGTCCCGCAACCCAAGCTTCAGCGTCAAATGCCGCATCGGTGCCAATATGATTTGGGATGCCGAAAAACGTGGCGTGCTGAAACCCGGCATTGAGCTGGTTGAACCTACCAGCGGTAATACCGGTATCGCGCTGGCCTACGTGGCTGCGGCTCGTGGCTACAAGCTGACGCTGACTATGCCTGAAACCATGAGCATCGAACGCCGTAAATTGCTTAAGGCGCTCGGCGCTAATCTGGTGCTGACCGAAGGCGCTAAAGGCATGAAGGGTTCCATTCAGAAAGCGGAAGAAATCGTCGCCAGCGATCCGGCGAAATATCTGCTGCTGCAGCAGTTCAGCAATCCGGCAAACCCTGAAATTCATGAAAAAACCACCGGCCCGGAAATCTGGGAAGATACCGATGGCGAAGTGGACGTATTTATCTCAGGCGTAGGTACCGGCGGTACGCTGACCGGCGTTAGCCGCTACATTAAAAACACCAAGGGTAAAACCGATTTGATTACCGTGGCGGTTGAACCTACGGATTCTCCGGTTATCGCTCAGGCGCTGGCAGGTGAAGAACTCAAGCCGGGCCCGCATAAAATTCAGGGTATCGGCGCTGGTTTTATCCCCGGCAACCTCGATCTGAAGCTTATCGACAAGGTCGTTGCCATCACTAATGACGAAGCAATCTCGACCGCCCGCCGTCTGATGGAAGAAGAAGGTATCCTGGCCGGCATTTCTTCAGGAGCCGCTGTCGCCGCAGCGTTAAAACTTCAGCAAGAAGAAGCCTTTACCAATAAGAATATTGTGGTTATCCTTCCCTCTTCCGGTGAACGTTATCTCAGTACGGCATTGTTTACAGAGCTCTTTACAGAAAAAGAACTGCAACAGTGATGCCAGATTGTTAAAACTGACGAAAAAAGCGCCCGAATGGGTGCTTTTTTGTGGCCTTCGTCAAAGTTTTACCCACTTCAGCATTGCTTCACCCTGTCGGGTCTGGTATTTAACCAGCACATTATTTTGATG
>DALYUA010000456.1:0-2921 GCA_031993245.1 Buttiauxella sp.
GGCAGTTCGGTAACTTTCACCGGTTCGGCCAGAAGGCCGCCGTCGCTGGCGATCACATACAGAGGACGGTTGTCGCTGGCGGCAATGTTCAGGGAGCGGGCATTACAGCCGTTCAGCAAACGCAGACGCAGCCAGCCGCGTGGATTAGAATGCAGCGGATAGCTTACGCCGTTGCACAGTAAAGTATCACCGAACCAGCCCACCGCAGCGCTCATCACGTCCAGCTTATAATCAATCTGCCCGTCTGTGGAAAAACGTTTATCCTGGATAATCAGCGGTACATCGTCGATGCCCCACTGCTTTGGCAGCATTAGCTGGCGGCTTGCCGTATCTTCAATTAACACCAGCCCCGCCAGGCCCATTGCGACCTGATGTCCGGTTTTCCCGTGCTGATGAGGATGGAACCAGCACGTCGCCGCGCGCTGCTGCGGAGTGAAAGTTACGCTGCGTTTTCCACCTGCGGCAATCACGCCTTGCGGGCCGCCGTCCACCTCGCCCGGTACTTCCAGGCCATGCCAGTGCACCGTAGTTTCTTCAGCCAGGCTATTATGAATATTTACGGTAACAGCTTCGCCCTGGGTAAGCTGTAAGGCAGGGCCAAGCAGATCGCCGTTATAACCCCAGGTGGTGGCAGATTTTGCCCCAAAAGCGGTCTTACCGGATTGAACGGTTAAGCGAATGCTGTTTCTGGCATCCGGCGCGAGTAAAGCGGGAACAGGTAAAATGGGGCGCTCCGCCGCCAGTGCCGCACGGCTCCAGAGCGGCAGCGCGCTAAAAGCGCCAACGGCGGCGGAATATTTTAAAAAATCACGACGATGCATATTCAGTTCCTTTAAGTCAGCAGGCGTGCCTGTGAGCATAAACCTTTCCCCAACGGGAAGGTCAAGTTTGCGGCAGATAATAAATCTCGTCGTGGTCCAATTAACTGTGATAACGTTTCGCATCTGATAAAAAGTGGTAGACGTGATGAAGATGGGAGTTAGGGCGTTAATGTTGGGTGTTTTGCTGGCCTTTTCTACCAGCAGTCAGGCACTTAGTGAATCCGAAGCAGAAGATATGGCCGATCTGACTGCGGTATTTGTGTTTTTGAAAAATGATTGTGGCTACCAGAACCTCCCTAACGGACAGATTCGTCGCGCGCTGGTCTTTTTTGCTCAGCAAAACCAGTGGGATTTAAGCAACTACGATAGCTTCAACATGAAGGCGCTTGGAGAGGACAGCTACCGCGATCTGAGCGGCATCGCCATCCCGACGGCGAATAAATGTAAATCATTGGCCCGTGATTCATTAAGCCTGCTCGCCTACGTTAAGTAACCCGCCCTCTCCGGATTTCTGCTGAATTAATAGCCGTGCATACGCGGCTATTGTTGGCTATTATGTTGCGCCCATTTTTCAGGGGTGTTAACGAAGAGGTCCAGGACCATGAGCGATAAAAAAGTGTGGCGCGAAACGCTGCATGAAAATTTTGGCCAGTACTTTGCCATCGACAACGTGCTGTATCACGAGAAGACGGAACACCAGGATCTGGTTATCTTCGAGAACGCCGCTTTTGGGCGCGTGATGGCATTAGATGGCGTGGTGCAAACCACCGAGCGCGATGAGTTCATTTACCATGAAATGATGACGCACGTTCCGCTACTGGCTCATGGCCAGGCGAAAAACGTGCTGATTATCGGCGGTGGCGATGGCGCGATGCTGCGTGAGGTCACACGCCATAAGAATGTTGAAAGCATCACCATGGTGGAGATCGACGCCGGGGTAGTGTCGTTTTGCCGTCAGTATCTGCCAAACCACAATGCCGGTAGCTACGACGATCCGCGCTTCAGGCTGGTTATCGATGACGGCGTTAATTTTGTTAACCAAACCACGCTAATGTTTGACGTGATAATTTCCGACTGTACCGATCCTATCGGGCCAGGCGAGAGTCTGTTTACCTCCGCATTTTACGAAGGCTGCAAACGCTGCCTGAACCCGGGCGGCATTTTCGTCGCGCAGAACGGTGTCTGCTTCCTGCAACAGGATGAAGCCATCGACAGCCATCGTAAACTCGGCCACTACTTTGCAGACGTCAGTTTTTACCAGGCGGCGATCCCAACTTATTTCGGCGGCATCATGACCTTTGCGTGGGCGACGGACAATCCCGCTCTGCGCCATCTCAGTACCGAAATCATCCAGGCACGATTCCAGCAAGCCGGTATTACCTGCCGCTATTACAATCCGGCAATCCACACGGCGGCGTTCGCTTTACCGCAATATTTGCAAGATGCTCTGGCCTGCCAGTCATCCTAAGGAGGTGATAAAAATTGAAAAAGCTGAAACTACATGGCTTTAACAACCTGACGAAGAGCCTGAGTTTTTGTATATACGATATTTGCTATGCCAAAACCGCCGAAGAGCGCGATGGTTATATTGCGTATATTGATGAGCTGTATAACGCGAACCGTCTGACGGAGATCCTCAGCGAGACCTGCTCCATTATTGGCGCGAATATTTTGAATATCGCCCGCCAGGACTACGAGCCGCAGGGTGCCAGCGTTACTATTCTGGTCAGCGAAGAGCCTGTCGATCCGCAAAGCATCGACAAGTCCGAACATCCCGGCCCGCTGCCGGACGCTATCGTCGCTCACCTTGATAAAAGCCATATTTGCGTGCACACCTATCCGGAAAGCCACCCGGAAGGCGGCCTGTGTACTTTCAGGGCCGACATAGAAGTGTCAACCTGCGGGGTCATTTCACCGCTTAAGGCGCTGAACTATCTCATCCACCAGCTTGAATCCGATATCGTCACCGTTGATTACCGCGTGCGCGGCTTTACCCGCGACGTAAACGGCATGAAACACTTTATCGATCACGAGATTAACTCTATACAGAACTTTATGTCGGACGATATGAAGGCGATGTATGACATGGTGGATGTAAAC
>DALYUA010000457.1:0-2916 GCA_031993245.1 Buttiauxella sp.
GGACCACCATTTCCCGGAAGATTACATCACCGACCGCTCGCAGCGCTTTATGGCATCTGAAATCATCCGTGAAAAACTGATGCGTTTCCTGGGCGCTGAACTGCCGTACTCCGTCACCGTAGAAATCGAACAGTTCGTGACAAACGCGCGCGGCGGCTACGATATCAACGGTCTGATTCTGGTAGAGCGTGAAGGCCAGAAGAAGATGGTGATTGGCAATAAAGGCGCCAAGATCAAAACCATTGGTATTGAAGCGCGTAAAGATATGGAAGAGATGTTCGAAGCTAAAATCCACCTGGAACTTTGGGTCAAAGTTAAATCCGGCTGGGCTGACGACGAGCGCGCGCTGCGTAGCCTCGGTTATACAGACGATTAATTGATGGAAGGCTGGCAACGGGCATTTGTCCTGCATAGTCGCCCCTGGAGTGAAACCAGCCTTCTTCTCGACCTGTTTTCCGAAGAGTCAGGGCGAGTACGTGTTATTGCCAAAGGCGCGCGTTCTCGCCGTTCCAACCTGAAAGGTGCGCTGCAACCTTTCACCCCGTTGCTGGTACGCTGGAGCGGGCGTGGTGAAGTTAAAACGTTGCGCAGCGCCGAAGCAGTCTCCCTCGCGCTTCCTCTTAGCGGTATCTCTCTTTACAGCGGCCTTTACGTCAACGAACTTGTCTCCCGCGTGCTTGAGCAGGAAACCCGTTTCTCTGAGCTTTTTTTTGATTACCTGCACTGCATCCAGGCGCTGGCTGGCACTAACGGTTCGCCAGAACCTGCGCTGCGTCGCTTTGAGCTGGCTCTGCTGGGGCATCTTGGCTATGGCGTGGATTTTCTGCACTGTGCCGGGAGCGGGGAAGAGGTCGCAGATACCATGACCTACCGCTATCGGGAAGAAAAAGGTTTTACCGCAAGCCTGGTGGTTGATAACAACAGTTTTACAGGTCATGAGCTCAGGGCGCTGGCAAACCGCGAATTTCCTGACGTTGCGACCTTACGCGCGGCTAAACGTTTTACTCGTATGGCGCTAAAACCCTATCTCGGCGGTAAACCGCTTAAAAGCCGCGAACTCTTCCGTCAATTTGTGCCCAAAAAACCGCCGCTCAAATCATCTCCTGACACGCAATAACACCCGATCGTAGCCACGCTTTCCATCAGCGGTGTACACTGCTGAGCATATCATTCTGATTCCCGAGGATAGTCATGGCTGAATTACTGTTAGGCGTAAATATCGATCACATCGCGACCCTGCGCAACGCCCGCGGTACGGCGTATCCGGATCCGGTACAGGCGGCTTTCATTGCGGAGCAGGCGGGCGCCGATGGCATTACCGTGCATTTACGTGAAGACCGCCGTCATATCACTGACCGCGATGTACGTGTTTTACGCCAGACTCTCGACACCCGCATGAATCTCGAAATGGCCGTCACCGAAGAGATGATCGCCATCGCCTGTGAAACCAAACCGCATTTCTGCTGCCTGGTGCCGGAGAAGCGTCAGGAAGTGACCACCGAAGGCGGTCTGGACGTTGCGGGCCAGACAGACAAAATGCGCGATGCCTGCAAGCGTCTGGCCGACGCGGGCATTCTGGTTTCTTTATTTATTGATGCCGACCATGCGCAGATTGACGCAGCCGTTGCCGTGGGCGCGCCTTATATCGAAATCCACACGGGTTGTTATGCGGATGCCGAAGACGAAGCGACGCAGGCAAAAGAGCTGGCGCGCATCGCCGAAGCGGCGACCTATGCCGCAGGCAAAGGCCTGAAAGTGAATGCCGGACACGGCCTGACTTATCACAATGTACAGGCCATCGCTCGCCTGCCGGAAATGCACGAACTGAACATCGGCCATGCGATTATCGGACGAGCGGTAATGAGCGGCCTGAAAGAAGCCGTTGCGGAGATGAAACGTCTGATGCAGGAAGCGCGTCGCTAATGGCAATTCTCGGCCTTGGCACGGACATCGTGGAGATAGCGCGCATTGAGAGCGTTATCTCCCGCTCGGGCGACCGTCTGGCGAAGCGCGTGTTAAGCGCCAACGAATGGGAACAATATGCAGCGCACCAGCAGCCGGTGCGTTTTCTTGCCAAACGGTTTGCAGTCAAAGAGGCGGCAGCCAAAGCCTTCGGGACGGGTATTCGCAACGGCCTGGCGTTTAATCAGTTTGAAGTGTTTAACGATGCCTTAGGCAAACCGCAGCTGCGGTTCTGGGAAGAGGCGGAACGGCTTGCTGAGCAGATGGGCGTGCGTTCAGTCCACGTTACGCTGGCTGATGAACGCCATTACGCCTGCGCGACGGTTATTATCGAAAGCTAGATTTTATCGGCGTGATGGAGCTGAACAAACTTGTCCCACAGCTGCTCTTCGCTTTCCTGATGCGCCGGGTCGATGATGATGGTATTCACAATCGGGCAGACCTGCTGGCAGGTTGGCGTTTCGTAATGGCCCACGCACTGGGTGCAACGATCGGTGTCGATCTCATAAATACTGTCGCCCATGGAGATCGCCTGGTTCGGACACTCCGGCTCGCACATATCGCAATTGATGCATTTTTTGGTAATTAGTAAAGCCATTTCAAAACCTTGCTTTGTCTCACTTCCCCGGTTTACCCCTCACTTCCCACGCCCAACCGTAAAAATCGTCTTGGATATGTATATTTATACAGTATAAGATAAAAGTGAAAGCACCGGATTTTGCAGGCGCGCACTGTACCACAAAAGCAAAACATCCCCAATATCGCTGGGTGATTAACCACGTTTATTGCTTTGTGTACTTTCAGTACGTGCTATCATGGAACCAACTGTCCCTGAAATGAGCTGTGATCGTACTTATGGTACAGAGAGATCAATTGCGCGAAGCATTCTCCCGCAGGCTGGCGCAGGCCTGCACAGAAGCCAGGCTGGATGAGTTTGGCAGAGGCATGGCGATA
>DALYUA010000458.1:0-2912 GCA_031993245.1 Buttiauxella sp.
CAGCGTGTATATTAATGCAGCACGTGGCGCTGGCTCGTTCACCGCGACACGTGCAGGCATCTCAGGTTGCACAGACGTGGTATTTTGCGCAGGCTTTGTAATTGGCGTAAAACTCAGAAGCTCTTCTTGTGCCTGAACGCACTGAACCAGGCCTCCCGTCATCAGCGTAGCCCGCAGCAGCACAACGCCACACTTTACTCGCCAGTTCTGTTCCATATTCTACCGCTCCCTGAATGCTTCACGTGCTTTTAAGACTGGCTTTAACAGATAAGAAAGAATGGATTTCTCACCGGTACGGATCTCTACTGTCGCCACCATCCCTGGAATAATGGGAAACTCTTTATCACGCACATGAAGCTCTGCGCTGTCAGTACGGATATATACCCGATAGAACCAGGGATCGCCGCGCCCGCTACGGGCTTTCTCTTCGTCAATAATCGTATCCGGACTAATATGCTCCACTACGCCCTTCAGTCCGCCATAAATAGCAAAATCGTAAGCGGTAATTTTTACCGTAGCCGGCAGGCCTGGATGTAAAAAAGCAACGTCAGAAGGCTTAATTTTCGCTTCAACTAACAGCTGATCCTCAAGAGGAATCAGCGTCATGATTTCGGCACCTTGCTGGATAACGCCGCCCCTGGTGGTGACCTTAATGTTATTAATCGTGCCCCGCAAAGGAGCAACGATGGTGGTGCGATCCATCACATCCTGACGAGCGGCAAGGATTTCCTCCGCCTGTGCCAGTTCGGATTCCATTTTGTTCAGCTCATGGTTAGCCTCGGAGCGGAAACGGTTTGTCCGTTCAACAATCTGTAATCTGAATTCATTTGACTGGCGGCGCAGGCGCAGAATCTCCACATCCGACATCAGGCCACGGGCGGCAAGCGGAGCCGAAAGCTTCACTTCATTTTCCGCAAGGTTCAGGCTATGGCGCAGCGCCTCCACGCTCTCATTCAGGGTGCGCTGGCGGGATTTATACGCCTGGGTTTCATCGCGTATCAGGCTGTCGATGGTCAGAATGTCAGCGGGAAATTTCAGCGGGGTGTCATAGGCTTCCGCACGCAAACGCGCCACGGTCGCTTTTAAACTTTGCACTTTGGAGAGGGCTTCACGATAGCTTGCCGAAGAACGAGTCGGATCGATTTTCAGCAATACCTGACCTTGTTCAACTACCTGGCCTTCGCTGACGTTCAGTTCGCCAAGTATTCCTCCCTCAAGGCTTTGAATAACCTGCTCACGGCTGGCTGGGATGACTTTGCCTTCACCAATAGTGATCTCTTCTACGATGGCAAAATGGGCCCATATCAGGCCAATGACCAGCAGCAGACCAATTACCCACAGCAAAATCATGCTGTAAGGGGTTTTCTGCACCAGCAAAGCTTCCTGAAGATCGCGAATGTAGTGCAGGTCGTCGTTGTGAACTTTTCCCTTCATCCGGGACTGATTTTCTTTTTTGGCTTCAGTCAGCGCCGTTTTTTTAGTCACAACTGCTCCTTTTTCCAACACGTCGGTCTGGTTTTCCTTTTCCATACGCCCTACTTAATCAGTGACTATTTCTCTATCTGTTGGGATGTGTTCAGCCTTGCGATCACCGCGTTTTTCTCTCCATCGTGGGTGATCCTGCCCTCTTCCATAACCAGAAGGCGGTCTACTAAGCACAGCAGCGAATAACGGTGAGTAACGATAACCACAGTCTGGTCGGTGATTGCTTTTTGTAGCTGCTCAATAAACCTGGCTTCGGTTAGCGCGTCCATTGAGCTGGTTGGCTCATCCAGCAATAGTATTTTGGGTTCCAGCAGCATACAGCGTGCCAGCGCCACCAGCTGACGCTGACCGCCTGAAAGCAGCTGCCCCATTTCTCCAACCGGCATGTCAAAGCCCATCGGATGCTGGCCCGCAATCAAGTCGAGACCGGTCATCTGGGCAACCCGCAAAAACTGAGAGGTGGGAGCCGAGGGATTTCCTATCATGACGTTTTCGCGCAGGGTGCCATGGAACAAGCGGCAGTCCTGGCCGACGTATCCCACGGCGCTCCGCCAGTCTGCCGGGTCTATTTGCGATGCATCTATCCCATCGATGGAGAGCTGTCCGTCACCCGGTCGGTACAGACGAGCAATAATTTTCAGCAGCGTCGATTTTCCGCTTCCTATATTGCCGATAATCGCCAGGCGCTCCCCGCGCGGGATTTGCATTGACACGTTATGAATAACTTTGAGCGCGCTTTGCGTGCCGGGAATGGGATATTCAAAGTTCACTTTTTTCAGGGCAATGTTTCCGTCGAAATTTGGTAACGGTAAATAGTTACGTACGGAATCCCTGTCGGTTGGCAGCGCAACCAGCTGGTTAAGCGACTTCAGGGCGGTTTTAGCCTGCTGGAAACGAATCGCCAGGCTGACCAGCGCCGCCAAAGGCGAAAGCGAGCGGCCAGAGAGAATGACCACGCCGATCATTGAGCCCATGGTTAAATCACCGCTGTGGATCAGATAAACACCCCAGAGCACGATGATAACCGTCGTTATCTGCTGAATGAACGTGGTGAAGTTCATCGTCAGGCTTGAGAGATAGCGGATTTTCATCGAGGTCCGGGCCGAGAGCGCGCTGAAATCCTCCCAGCGCTTCTGCATTACCCCTTCCCCGCGTGAAGCCTTCAGGGTTTCAATCCCCTCAATGGTTTCAATGAGTAAACCGTGCTTGAGTGAGGATTCACGCATGTTTTCCTGCATGTACCGCGACAGTGGCCTTTGAATAAGAAGGCTGACAATAAGCAATGTCGGCACCGCCAGTAGGGGCACCCATGCCAGCGGACCGCCAATTAAATAGATAATCAGCAAAAACAGCAGACAGAAAGGAATATCAGAAAGCGTGGAAAGCGTTGCGGAGGTAATAAAATCACGTACCGATTCAAATTCCCG
>DALYUA010000459.1:0-2905 GCA_031993245.1 Buttiauxella sp.
TGCGGAGGATTGGCTTAAATATGGATTATCTGTTAGTCAGATAAAATAAAACTAAATCAGATTTACAAATCTGCAGATGATTTTAAGAATAAGCCGCTGCTCCATTTAGGTTCTATTAATTTAGAATTTGTTAGGCTTTGTACTGGATATGAATGTGGTATTTGATTGTGAATCTGAGTAATAATTTGCTGGTTTTTATTTTCTTTCTTGCCTCCCTGGCTATCGTGCCCGGCCCTTGTGCGGCAGAGCAGGGCGCGTTCAGCAAAACCTGGAATACCTTTTCTTCCGGCGTCTCGCAAACATGGAACGAACCCGAACATTACGATCTTTATGTCCCGACAATGACCTGGCATGCCCGTTTTGCCTACGATAAAGAGAAAACCGATCGTTATAATGAGCGCCCATGGGGCGGCGGGTTTGGACAGTCCCGCTGGGATGAAAAAGGCAACTGGCACGGCATCTACCTGATGGTTTTTAAAGACTCTTATAACAAATGGGAGCCCATCGGCGGTTACGGTTGGGAGAAAACCTGGCGGCCGTTAGCGGATGAGCGTTTTCGTCTGGGGCTGGGGTATACCGTTGGCGCCACCGCGCGTGATAACTGGAAGTATATTCCAGTCCCGGTTTTGCTGCCTTTAGCCTCAGTAGGTTATGGCCCTGCCACCTTCCAGATGACTTATATTCCAGGAACTTATAACAACGGTAACGTTTACTTTGCCTGGATGCGTTTTCAGTTCTGAAACGGGGTCGGTGACGGCCTGAATACACACGTTTTTTATATCCTTTTAAAAACAAAGGGTAATCAGTAATTGGTAAAAAAATTAGCGACTTTTGTCACTTTTTGTCATTTGGGTACTGGACAAAACCCATCACAATTGTTGTACTGATGGGCGACACAGCATTTGTGTCTATTTTTCATGTAAAGGTAATTTTGATGTCTAAGATTAAAGGTAACGTTAAGTGGTTTAATGAGTCCAAAGGCTTTGGTTTCATTACTCCGGAAGATGGCAGCAAAGACGTGTTCGTACATTTCTCTGCAATCCAGAGCAATGGTTTCAAAACCCTGGCTGAAGGCCAGCGCGTTGAGTTTGAAATCACTAACGGTGCCAAAGGCCCTTCTGCTGCAAACGTAATGGCTATCTAGTCGCTACCAGTAGAATTTAAAAACCCGCGAAGGCGGGTTTTTTTTCGTCTGTCGATCATGCAAACAGATACATCTTCAAGAAGCATGCAACAACCAGCACACTCAGCAGCACTGCTCCCCAGCCAACGACTTGCTCTTTCATTGCTTTTGACGCCCCTTTATCACTCATTCTTCGGGATCGTGGCAGACAATGATTAAGCCAACCTTAACACGTCAGGTTTTAGTGACTGGCCGCAACGGAAACCAGCCAGAATGCGAGCGCGGTCATCATAAATGAACCAGCCAGATTGAGCAGCACGTTCACTCCGGCCCAGGCAAGACGTCCATCCTGCAGCAAAAAGACAACTTCGGCCGAAAAGGTGGAAAACGTTGTCAAACCGCCACAAAAACCGGTGGTAATAAGCAATTTCCAGAAGGGATCAAGGTGGGTGAGGCGGCTGAACAGCGCTAGCCCCATACCGATAATAAATGCGCCCAACAGGTTCGCTGTTAATGTGCCTATGGGGATCGCGCCGTGAACAGGATTGAGTTTCAGACTCAAAAACCAGCGTATCACGCTGCCCGTTCCGCCCCCGATAAATACAGCCGCCAGTATCTGTAACACTACGTTTTCCCGTTTTTAAAATGCAGAAGTCAGGAGTGTAGCGCTCGCACAATCTGTTTTACACCCGATATACTGAAATTAATCATCACGGGCAGGGGAACGGGAATGAAAGTCGCGGTGGGGCAGTTTGCAGTGGGTAATGTCTGGCAGGATAACGCGCGTACTTGCGTAGGCTTAATGGCGCAGGCGGCTTTACAGAACGCCGATCTGCTGGTTTTGCCGGAAGCCATCCTGGCGCGGGACGACAAAGATCCTGATTTATCGGTGAAGGCTGCTCAGGAAGCCGACGGCGAGTATCTTCAGGTTCTTCTTGCCGAAAGCTGTAAAAATGAACTAACCACAGTTTTGACGCTCCATATTCGCACCACGGCGGGCAGAGCGGCTAATACCCTGCTGGTTTTACGGGCTGGTGAAGTTATCGGCCGCTACCAGAAAATACATCTCTATGACGCTTTTAACGTGCAGGAGTCCCGGTTAGTCGATGCCGGAGGGCAGCTCGCGCCGTTAATTGACGTGGCGGGGATGAAAGTGGGATTGCTCACCTGTTACGATCTGCGCTTTCCGGAAATGGCGCTGAGTCTGGCTTTAGCGGGGGCTGAGGTGCTTGTTTTGCCGGCGGCCTGGCTGCGTGGGCCGCATAAAGAGCTGCACTGGTCGACTTTATTGACCGCGCGTGCGCTCGATACCACCTGTTATGTGGTAGCATCCGGCGAATGTGGCAACAGAAACATTGGTCAGAGTAAGGTTATCGATCCTCTGGGTGTTATCATTGCCAGCGCGGCGGAAGCGCCTGCCCTGATTTATGCCGAGCTTGCAGGCGATCGCGTGGCATCAGTACGTGCAATGTTACCGGTACTGAAGAATCGCCGTTTCGCACCGCCCCGTCTGTCCTGATGATTTTTTAAACAGGGCTTGATTCACTTTGTTACAGATTGCTATTGTGTCGCCCGGGTAAATGTCCGTTAATTAGCCCGAATTATTTTTTGCCGTAGCCACGGCAGGTATGACTTAAGAAGGTAGGTATGGGAGAGATTAGCATCACCAAGCTGCTGGTAGTTGGCGTACTGATTGTATTGTTATTTGGTACCAAAAAGTTACGCACGTTAGGCGGCGATCTCGGCGCGGCTATCAAGGGCTTTAAAAAGGCCATGAACGAT
>DALYUA010000460.1:0-2903 GCA_031993245.1 Buttiauxella sp.
GCGAGCGGTCAGTGATGTAATCTTCCGGGAAGTGATGGATCGCTTCCGGCAGGCGTTTACGCACGATGCTGGCAATGGTGTCCACATTCATCCCGTTCTCGGCAGAGATCGGCACGATATCGAGGAAGTTCATCTGGCTGCCGAGAAACTGCAGGTGCGGCAGCAGGATGCTTTTATCCTGCACGTTATCAACTTTGTTGACCGCGAGGATGACCGGCGCTTTGCTGTCACGCAGCTTGTTAAGCACCATTTCATCGTCGGCTGTCCACTTAGTGCCTTCAACCACAAAGATAACCAGCTCAACGTCGCCGATGGAGCTGCTTGCAGCTTTGTTCATCAGGCGGTTGATGGCGCGCTTCTCTTCCATGTGCAGCCCCGGGGTATCAACATAAATAGCCTGATAAGCCCCTTCGGTATGGATACCCATAATGCGGTGACGCGTGGTTTGCGCCTTACGCGAGGTAATGGAAATTTTTTGCCCAAGCAACTGGTTTAGCAGCGTGGATTTGCCGACGTTCGGGCGACCTACGATGGCCACGAACCCGCAAAATGTTTGTTCTTCGCTCATTCCAGCTCCAGCTTTTTAAGCGCCTGTTCAGCCGCAGCCTGTTCCGCTTTACGGCGGCTTGAACCTGTCCCTACGACCGGCTCAGGCAGGCCACTCACCTGACAGTGAATAGTAAATTCCTGATCGTGCGCTTCGCCGCGAACCTGCACCACCAGATAGGATGGCAGCGGTAAGTGGCGACCCTGCAGATACTCCTGCAGACGCGTTTTCGGATCTTTTTGTTTGTCGCCCGGACTGATTTCATCCAGGCGGGTTTGATACCAGGAGAGGATCAAACGCTCAACGTTCTGAATATCGCTGTCGAGAAACACGCCGCCGATTAAGGCTTCAACGGTATCGGCAAGAATAGATTCACGACGGAAACCGCCGCTTTTTAGCTCGCCTGGCCCGAGACGCAGACATTCGCCCAGTTCAAATTCGCGAGCGATTTCTGCCAGCGTATTACCGCGAACAAGCGTGGCACGCATGCGGCTCATGTCACCTTCGTCAACACGAGGGAAACGATGATAAAGCGCGTTGGCGATAACATAGCTCAGAATAGAGTCGCCTAAAAATTCCAACCGCTCGTTGTGTTTACTGCTGGCGCTGCGATGGGTTAAAGCCTGCTGCAACAGATCCTGATGTACAAAAGTGTAGCCCAGCTTGCGCTGCAGCCTGGTGATTACGATGGGGTTCATGCGATACCAATTAATGAATGCGTCAATTATTCAGCACACGGAACAGACCTGAACCAGGGAAGCCAACGCTGTTTCGTGTGCCGTGGCTCCTCAGCGAGGAGCCAGCCTAAATACGGGGGGATATTCTATACACAACGACCGGGGATGTCGTTACCTGAATAGATTTAATTGATCAATGGATTCCGCCAATACGATTTAAGCGAACACCGGTTGGCCACTGCCCTTCTTGCTTCTCAAAACTCATCCAGATAGCGGTAGCTTTACCGACCAGGTTTTGCTCGGGAACGAAGCCCCAGTAGCGGCTGTCGGCGCTGTTATCGCGGTTGTCACCCATCATGAAATAATGGCCCGGCGGCACAATCCACGTCGCGAGCTGCTGGCCCTGCTGCTGGTAGTACATACCTACCTGATCCTGCGCAATCGGCACGGTCAGAATACGGTGCGTTACATCACCCAGCGACTCTTTGCGTTCAGCCAAACGAATACCGCCTTCTTTGGTTTCGTTTTGCGGGACCTGGAAGAAACCGGAAGTCGCTTCGCTACCGGTATTACGCGCGAAGGTCTGCACAAAATCGCTCGGCTCTACGTTGCTGTAAGTAATCGGCAGAGCGTTATCACAGGCCTGACCGGAGCTGCAATTTGGCTGCACGGTGACTTCTTTAGCAACCGGATCGTAGCTTACGCGGTCACCCGGTAAACCAACTGCGCGCTTAATATAATCAAGACGCGGATCCTGGGGATATTTAAAGACCACAATATCACCGCGCTTTGGATGGCCCGTTTCAATTAACGTTTTCTGGTAAATAGGATCTTTAATGCCGTAGGCAAATTTCTCAACCAGAATAAAATCGCCAATTAACAGCGTCGGCATCATTGAACCCGAAGGGATCTGGAAGGGTTCGTAAATAAACGAGCGCACGATCAGAACAATTGCCAGAACCGGGAATACGGAAGCGCCGGTTTCCAGCCAGCCGGGTTTTGGCCCAACCTTTTTCAGCGTTTTCGGATCAAGCGTTCCATCAGTGGCAGCCTGCGCTGCCGCCTGTTTTTCACGACGCTTTGGCGCAAAGATAAACTTATCGATACACCATAAAATACCCGTCACCAGCGTGGCTATCACGAGGATCAGGGCGAACATATTCGCCATGCCAACTCCTTAGATTATTTGCCGTCTTTACCGACGTGCAGAATGGCGAGGAACGCTTCCTGCGGCAGCTCGACGTTACCGACCTGCTTCATACGCTTCTTACCTTCTTTCTGCTTCTGGAGCAGCTTTTTCTTACGGCTGACGTCACCGCCATAGCATTTTGCCAGAACGTTTTTACGCAACTGTTTCACCGTCGAACGGGCGATGATGTGGTTGCCAATGGCTGCCTGAATCGCAATGTCGAACTGCTGGCGCGGAATGAGTTCTTTCATCTTCTCGACCAGTTCACGACCGCGATACGGAGCATTGTCGTTGTGGGTAATCAGTGCCAGCGCATCGACGCGCTCGCTGTTGATCAGCACGTCCACACGCACCATGTTAGAGGCCTGGAAGCGTTTGAAGTTGTAATCCAGCGACGCATAACCGCGGGAGGTAGACTTCAGGCGGTCGAAGAAGTCGAGCACCACTTCCGCCATCGGGATCTCATAGGTCAGCGCAACCTGGTTACCGT
>DALYUA010000461.1:0-2889 GCA_031993245.1 Buttiauxella sp.
AGTATTTAACGTGCCGGGCCACAGCGAGTTCCATCTGCAGGTTGCCGAGCCAACCTCTTATCTCTGCCGTTACCTGGCAGATAAATAAGATTGTAGCGGTGGATGGCGCGTACGCTTATCCACCGCTTTGTTTTTA
The DNA here is from genome assembly GCA_031993245.1 of Buttiauxella sp. Lineage (GTDB taxonomy): Bacteria > Pseudomonadota > Gammaproteobacteria > Enterobacterales > Enterobacteriaceae > Dryocola. The sequence continues at coordinate 137 of DALYUA010000461.1, forward strand.
ACGCTGAGCCTCACCGCCCAGCGCTTCCACCAGGCTCTTAACCAGGGCCGCCAGTTCGCCGGTCATTAAAATAAAATCGGCGTCGAAACGCTGAGCAAAATCTTCACGATCGATATCGTCGTTCTGCTCGCGTAGCGTGTCTGCAAACTTCAGACGTTTCACCGAGCCGTCGTCGGCAACCACAAACTGGATACGTTCCTGCCAGTCGAGCGCCAGTTTAGTCACTACTTTCCCGGCTTCAATGTGGGTTGCTATCTCGTCGCACACCAGATCCTGCTGCTTGCAGCGGATAACCCCGCCGCCTTCAAGAATTGCCTTAAGTTCCGCTTCATCCATCAAAGCAAAGCCTGCAGGTACATCACCAGAACGCACCCACTCGGTCAGCGTCAGTTCAATAGGGGTTTCCAGCGCCAGAGGTACAACCGGCAGCGATCCCAGACTTTTACGCAGCAACGCCAGCGTATCTTCAGCTTTTTTAGCGCTCGCGCAGTCCACCATAATCAGACCGTTAACGGTATCAATCCACATCATCGTCTGGCTGAAACGGCTAAAGGCGCGCGGCAGCAGAGAATGCAGCACTTCGTCTTTCAGCGAATCTTTCTCGGTTTTCTTCAGCTTGCGGCCCTGATCGGCCTCCAGCTTGCCAATCTTCGCTTCCAGCGCCTGCTTGATAACCGGAGCAGGAAGAATTTTTTCTTCTTTGCGGGCGCAAATCACAATCTGCCCGTTATTGGCATGGGTTAATGCATCACTGTGCGAGCCCATCGGTGGCACCCAGCCGGTTTTTGCCATATCCTGGCTGCCGCAAGGGCTGAATGTGAAGGCGGCCAACTGTTTTTCCATTTCATCCGCAGAGAGCGTGATGTCGCGGCTTAAACGGTAAACCATTAAATTTTTGAACCACAGCATGATTTTTTCCCGGTCAGGTCAGTGAAACGCAGCGGGCATGATAGCGAATCAGCCGCCACGTTTCATTGCTTAAACGGTGCTGTACTTCTACTCTGTTGATAACACTCATCAAATGAGGATATTTCCGTGCGTATAGGCATTGATTTAGGCGGTACTAAAACTGAGGTGATTGCGCTTGCGGACGATGGCAAACAGCTATTTCGCCACCGCCTGCCCACTCCCAAAAATGATTATCAGCAAACTATCGGCACCATCGTTGAGCTTGTGCGCCTTGCTGAAGAGGCAACGGGCGAACGGGGTACAGTGGGCCTTGGCATTCCGGGTTCTATATCGCCTTACACCCGCGTGGTGAAAAACGCGAACTCCACCTGGCTTAACGGCCAGCCATTTGATAAAGACCTGTCGGATGCGCTGCAGCGCGAAGTCCGGCTGGCGAACGACGCGAACTGCCTCGCCGTTTCCGAGGCCATTGATGGCGCGGCGGCAGGCGCAGGCATTGTTTTTGCGGTGATTATAGGCACGGGCTGCGGTGCCGGTATCGCCATCAACGGTCATAGCCTGATCGGCGGTAACGGCACGGCGGGAGAGTGGGGCCACAACCCGCTTCCGTGGATGGACGAAGATGAACTGCGCCATCGCGAAGAGGTGCCATGTTATTGCGGAAAGCAGGGCTGCATTGAAACCTTTATCTCCGGTACCGGTTTTGCCACCGACTATCAGCGCCTGAGCGGTAAGAAACTAAAAGGCAACGAGATTATGCATCTCGCCCAACAGCAGGATCCGCTGGCGGAGCTGGCCGTCGGCCGTTACGAAATGCGTCTGGCGAAATCGCTTGCTCACATCGTCAATATTCTTGACCCGGATGTGATTGTGCTTGGCGGGGGAATGAGCAACGTTGAGCGGCTGTATAAAACGGTGCCGCAGCTGATAAAACCTTGGGTATTTGGCGGTGAGTTTGAGACGCCGGTCCGCAAGGCGGTTCACGGTGACTCCAGCGGCGTGCGCGGCGCGGCATGGCTGTGGCCGATGGAGAAATGATTTCTTACCCTCTCCCGTAGGGGAGAGGGTAAATACCAACCTCAGCCGACAGCAAACTCCTTCGCCAGTCGGCTCACGCCCAGCCCGTTGATCTTCTTAACTTTGATCTGCACCGGAATACGCTCTTTCATCGCTTCCACGTGGCTAATAACGCCAATGGTTTTCCCGCTCGCATTCAGCGTGTCCAGCGCATCCAGCGCCGTATCCAGGGTTGCGGCATCCAGCGTGCCAAAGCCTTCATCGAGGAACAGCGAGTCGATGCGGGTTTTATGGCTCACCAGATCGGACAAGGCCAGCGCCAGCGCCAGGCTCACCAGGAAACTTTCTCCACCGGAAAGCGTGCGTGTGTCGCGAACCGCGTCAGCCTGCCAGGTATCGACCACCTGTAACTCCAGCGCCTCGCTGTTTTTACGCTGTAACAGATAGCGGCCATGCAGGCGATCGAGCTGATTATTGGCAAGCCACACCAGGTTATCGAGCGTCAGGCCCTGGGCGAACCGGCGGAATTTATCCCCTTCTCTGGAGCCGATCAGCGCGTTGAGATAGCTCCAGTCTTCCTCCTGCTGTTGCTGTTCGGCGATGGCCTGCATCAGCCCCTGCTGGCGCTGACGGTTCTCCGCGTCGTGGCGAAGCTGCTGCTGGATCTGGCCCTGCTGCGTAGTATTTTCACGTAGTTGCTGATGGTTTTGATCAAGCAGCTGTTGTAACTGAGCGAGCCCCATCTCTTCTGTCAACGTTTGTGGACGGGCCGCCTGGTGTTGCGTAAGCGATTTTTCCGCCTGCTGGCAAAGGATGGTTTGTTGCTG
>DALYUA010000462.1:0-2875 GCA_031993245.1 Buttiauxella sp.
GAATGGATTGAAGACAATATGGATAAGCCGCTCAGAATTGAAGATGTGGCAAAACATTCCGGCTATTCAAAGTGGTACCTGCAGCGAATGTTTACCTCCACCACGGGGAAAAGCATGGGTACCTGGATCCGGGACAGAAAGCTGATGCTGGCCGCTGATGATCTGGTCAACACCTGCGACAGAATCGTTGATATTTCAGAGCGCTACGGGTTTGACTCCCAGCAGTCTTTCACGCGCATTTTCGGCAAAAAGTACAATATTTCGCCTTCGGCCTACCGCAAAAATCACGTCAGAAAAGTAGCCTGATGAAGCTTAACTCCCGCCTGATATCCTGCTCATTCGGGAGCTTCTTTAGCCATGATTTAAGGCAGCGAACGTCCGACTGCAAGCGTTGCGGCAATATTTCTGGCCGCCCGGCAAAGGTTATCTCCGGCGTTTTCCAGCGCCTCTTCAAGCGTGCAAATGGTATATAACACGCTGAATACCGCATCCAGTCCATGTTCATGCACCACGCCGACATCTTTGGTCAGGCTGCCCGCGATGCCGATCACCGGCTTGTTATAGCGTTTTGCCACTTTTGCCACGCCAACCGGCACCTTGCCGTGAATGCTCTGGCTGTCGATGCGGCCTTCGCCAGTGATAACCAGGTCCGCGTCACGCACCAGCCCGTCCAGGTTAAGCGCCTCGGTAACAATCTTAATACCCTGCCGCAGTTCAGCGCCACAAAAGGCGTAAAGCGCAGCCCCCATGCCTCCTGCCGCGCCGCCGCCGGCCAGCGTCAGCACGTCAATGTCCAGATCGCGGGCAATGATTTTTGCATAATGACCAAGCGCATCGTCCAGCTGCTTGACCATTGCCGAAGACGCCCCTTTCTGTGGGCCAAAAACAGCCGAAGCGCCCTCGTCGCCCGTTAAAGGGTTTGTAACGTCGCAGGCCACTTCGATACGGCAATCCCGCAGGCGTTTATCCAGTCCGCTGATATCGACAGTGGCCAGTTTTCCAAGCTCTCCGCCACCGTACCCCAGCTGCTCGCCCTTCTCATTCAGCAGCCTGGCGCCGAGCGCCTGCGCCATGCCGATGCCGCCATCGTTAGTTGCGCTACCGCCAATGCCGATAATGATGTGTTTAACGCCGCGATCCAGGGCATGGCTAATAAGTTCCCCCGTTCCCCACGATGTGGTAATCAACGGGTTACGCTCCGCTACCGGAACCTGCTCCAGGCCGCTGGCGGCCGCCATTTCGATAAAAGCACGCTCGCCGTCGCCAGAAAGTCCATAAAAGGCTGCTACGGGTTTGCCAAGCGGTCCTGTTACCTCGACTTCGACAACGCTGCCCTCCGTTGCGGCGACCATCGCTTCCACGGTTCCTTCGCCTCCATCGGCGACCGGCAGTTTCACATAGCTGGCATCGGGGAATATCTCCCTGAAGCCCGCTTCTATCTGTGTCGCTACCTCCAGAGCGCTGAGGCTCTCTTTCCAGGAGTCTGGTGCGATTACAATTTTCATATGCCGTCCGTCGCGATGTGAGAGTTGTCATGCTGTCCGGTGCCCGCAGGCACCGGTGGCTACTTTAACGCACCATGCAAGGGCGTTTGTTATCAAAGGTCCATTCAGGGATAAGATACTGCATTGCCATAGCGTCATCACGTGCGCCAAGTCCGTGTTTTTGATACAGCTCATGGGCTTTCATCAGCGCATCCATATCCAGCTCAACGCCCAGGCCCGGCGTCGTTGGCACCTGCACCATGCCGCCTTTAATTTCAAACGGCTGTTTCGTCAGGCGCTGATTGCCTTCCTGCCAGATCCAGTGGGTATCGATGGCGGTGATTTTGCCCGGCGCGGCTGCCGCTACGTGGGTGAACATCGCCAGCGAAATATCGAAGTGGTTATTGGAGTGGGAACCCCAGGTCAGGCCAAAGTCATGACACATTTGCGCTACGCGCACCGACCCCTGCATGGTCCAGAAATGCGGATCGGCAAGCGGAATATCCACGGATTGCAGCGAAAGCGTATGGCCCATCTGACGCCAGTCGGTAGCAATCATATTGGTTGCCGTCGGCAGGCCCGTTGCGCGACGGAATTCCGCCATCACTTCACGCCCGGAGTAACCTTGCTCGGCACCGCATGGATCCTCGGCATACGCCAGCACGCCGCGTAGCTGTTTACCCAGCGCTATAGCTTCGTTAAGCGACCATGCCCCGTTTGGATCGAGCGTTACGCGTGCCTGCGGGAAGCGTTTTGCCAGCGCGGTGACCGCTTCGGCTTCCTCGCTTCCGGCCAGCACGCCGCCTTTAAGTTTGAAATCGTTAAAGCCATATTTTTCATAAGCGGCTTCAGCCAGGCGTACTACGGTATCCGGCGTCATCGCCTCTTCATGGCGGAGGCGATACCAGTCACATTTCTCATCCGGCTGGCTTTGATAAGGCAGCGGCGTGGCCTTACGGTTGCCCACAAAGAACAGGTAGCCCAGCATTTCTACTTCGCTACGCTGCTGCCCGTCGCCCAGCAGACTCGCGACATTCACGCCAAGGTGCTGGCCCAGCAAATCAAGCATCGCCGCTTCTATACCTGTAACGACATGAATCGTGGTGCGCAAATCAAACGTCTGCATGCCGCGGCCGCCAGCGTCACGATCCGCGAATTTCTGGCGTACCTCGTTAAGAATATTTTTGTACTCGCCAAGCGTTTTACCTACTACCAACGCGGCTGCGTCTTCCAGCGTCCGACGGATTTTCTCGCCGCCCGGAATTTCCCCCACGCCGGTATTTCCGGCGTTATCTTTAATTATCACAATATTACGGGTGAAAAACGGCGCATGCGCACCGCTCAGGTTCATCAGCATGCTGTCGTGGCCCGCAACCGGGATAACCTGCATG
>DALYUA010000463.1:0-2835 GCA_031993245.1 Buttiauxella sp.
AATAACCGGGCAGCCCAGACGCGCGGCGAGGGCGTCGATATCAATTCGAATATTCTGCTTCTCTGCGATATCGAGCATATTGAGCGCCACGACGCAGGGAATACCCAGCTCCAGCAGCTGTAGCGTCAGGTAGAGGTTGCGCTCAAGGTTCGAGGCGTCCACTACGTTTATCAGCAGGTCGGCATCGCCGCTCAGAATATAGTGGCAGGCGATTTGCTCATCGAGCGAGGTTTGTGAGGAGATGGTGGTCAGGGAATATGTTCCCGGTAGATCAACCAGCGTGATCTGGTGGTTCAGGGTGGAAAACTGTCCCTCTTTGCGTTCGACAGTGACCCCTGCCCAGTTGCCGACACGCTGGCGCGAACCAGTAAGCTGATTAAACAGCGTGGTTTTTCCTGAATTAGGATTACCGATTAAACCTATGGTTAAGTTTTTCATTTTTTCATGAACTAAGGAGAGTAAAAACCGGGGCATGAATGCCCGTCCCGTTTGTCAGACCAGGGCTTCGACGTTTAATAATTCGAGATCTTTTTTACGTAAAACCAAACTGACGCGGCGCGTTTCGATATGAACCGGATCGCCAAGCGGCGCCACACGCACAACGTTAAAAGAAGAACCGGGCAACATGCCGAGGGATAATAATTTTTGACGATAGGCCGGGCTTATTTCATGGGCGAAACCGGTAATTTTCCACGCGCTGTTTGGAAAAAAATTCATAGGACCTTCTTAGAGCAGGGCTCTGGTTTGTTGCTGACGGAGCTACTGTATTCACCGGCACGTCCCGAAACGCCGTGAAAGCCAACTCTCTTTTGCGTAAAGGATAAATAATAAACAAAACAATGATAATGAGAATAGTTTCTATCTTCAATAAATATTTTATGAACCAACGCCCATTTTTTATTATTAAATGCAACAACCCGTATCTTACTGCATTATATGTCTGCGTTAATGTTGCATTGATATTGCAGGTGTTACATAAATGAAGCTTGGCGGTTTCTTATTTAAACATTCAGAGAAATGACCGGCTATTAGCTGAGAAATAATATGCGCTGATAATAAAATATTATTAATGGATCGGCGTGGAGAGTTAAGAATTACGTATGTTAATTATTGTAGGTAATGAGTTATATCCGCCCTGCCCTGGTTTTGAGCAGGGCAGGGCGGATAAGCGCTGTGTTATCCGCCGGTAGATTAGTTCTTCTTACCAAACGCGGCGGCCAGCGCATCACCCATCGCACTGTTGCCGTTGCTGACATTATCTCGTCCGCGCGGTTTGGCCTGCTGTTGTGGCCTGCGAGCGTTATTTTGCTCGCGCGGCGCGCTGCCACGGCGGCTGCCGGTTTCACCCGGCTGTTCGTCAAGACGCATGGTAAGTGCAATGCGCTTGCGGGCAAGATCCACTTCCATCACCTTCACTTTGACGATATCACCGGCTTTCACCACCTTGTGCGGGTCGTCGATGAATTTATCGGAAAGTGAAGAGATGTGTACCAGACCGTCCTGATGAACGCCGATATCCACAAACGCGCCGAAGTTGGTGACGTTGGTGACCGCGCCTTCCAGCACCATGCCCGGCGTCAGGTCATTCATGGTTTCAACGCCGTCGGCGAACTTCGCGGTTTTGAACTCAGGACGCGGATCGCGGCCCGGTTTTTCCAGCTCTTTGATGATGTCGGTCACCGTTGGTACACCGAAGCGTTCATCGGTGAACTCGCTCGCTTTCAGACCACGCAGCGCTTCGCCGTTGCCCATAAGGTCGGCAAGCGCCTGCTCTGTCGCCGCCAGAATGCGTTCAACAACGGGATAGGCTTCCGGGTGCACGGTGGAAGCATCCAGCGGGTTATTACCGTGATTGATACGCAGGAAACCCGCGCACTGCTCAAAGGCTTTTGGCCCCAGACGGCTGACTTTCAGCAACTGCTGGCGATCCTGGAAGCGGCCGTTTTCGTCGCGCCAGCTAACGATATTCTGCGCCATCATGCGCGTTAAGCCCGCAACGCGGGTTAACAGCGGTACCGATGCGGTGTTCAGATCCACGCCCACGGCGTTTACGCAGTCTTCCACAACCGCATCCAGCTTCTTCGCCAGCTGCGACTGGCTGACGTCATGCTGATACTGGCCGACGCCGATGGACTTCGGATCGATTTTCACCAGCTCGGCTAGCGGATCCTGCAGGCGGCGGGCGATAGACACCGCGCCGCGAATCGAGACGTCCAGATCCGGGAATTCCAGCGCCGCCAATTCAGAAGCTGAATAAACGGAAGCGCCCGCTTCGCTGACAATCACTTTCTGCGCGGTCACTTTCGGGAATTGCTGCTGCACATCGAGGAAGAAACGTTCGGTTTCACGGGATGCCGTTCCGTTGCCGATAGCCACCAGTTCGACGTTGTGTTTCTCGCACAGCGCCGCAACGGCAACGGCTGCTTTCGCGGCCTGGCCCGTGTGTGGATAAATCGTATCGGTAGCGACCAGTTTACCGGTTGAGTCAACAACCGCCACTTTGACGCCGGTACGCAGACCCGGATCGAGGCCCATGGTTGCGCGCAGGCCAGCAGGCGCGGCCATTAATAAATCGTGCAGGTTACGGGCGAAGACGTTGATCGCTTCTTCTTCGGCTCGTTCGCGCACGGTGCCCATCAGTTCGGTTTCCAGATGCATCAGCACTTTGATGCGCCAGGTCCAGCTCACCACGCCACGACGCCAGACGTCCGCCGGGGCGTTGTTCAGACGCAGGGCGAGATGGTCAATAATTAGCTGTTCGCAGTAGCTTTCACGCGGCGGTTCGTCGTGCTGCGGATCGGCATTCAGCGCAAGCTGCAAAATACCTTCGTTGCG